>JASHVF010000268.1 GCA_030039615.1 Gammaproteobacteria bacterium
CTGAAGTCGCGCTGGCCGATACCGCTGTGGCTCTCGTACGCGGCGCTGCGCCGCTTTCATGGCGCCGCGCAGCGCTGCATGGTGAGCACCCAGTCGGTGGAGAATGAGCTCCGCGCGCGCGGCTTCCACAATCTGGTGCGCTGGCGCCGCGGCGTGGACACGGAGTTGTTCCGGCCGCGCAGCAAGGAGTTCCTGAAGCTCCCGCGTCCGATCGCCGCCTACGTCGGACGACTGGCGGTCGAGAAGAACGTGGATGCGTTCCTCTCGATGCCCTGGCGCGGCTCGAAGATCGTGATCGGGGACGGCCCGGAGCGCGCGCGTCTCGAGGTGCGCTATCCCCTCGCCATGTACGCCGGCTTTCGCTACGGCGAGGATCTCGCAGCGCACCTCGCCGCGGCGGATGTGCTGGTTTTTCCGAGTCTCACCGATACCTTCGGACTCGTGAATCTCGAGGCGATGGCCTGCGGCGTACCCGTCGCCGCCTTCCCGGTCACCGGACCGATCGATGTGATCGAGGATGGCGTGACCGGAGCGCTCGATCTGGATCTCGGCAAGGCGGCGGAGCGGGCGCTCGGACTCGATCCGAGTGCATGCCGCGCCCGCGCCCTGCAGTCGAGCTGGGCGGCCTGCACGCGCGAGTTCGAGGCCAATCTCGTCAGCTGCCGTCCGGGGCCGCTGCCGCAGAGCGCGACGGAACGCCCCGTCATCGAGCGCGCTGCCTGAAAGAACGGGCTGCCCCAAACGCCAGCCCGCACGCCACGATCTCCGCCATGAGCGATCTCCTCAGGGGAACCGGGGAGTGAGGTCGCAGAGGATCGCCTGGTGGCATCAGGCGCTCCGGGCGATCGCGCTGCTCAACCTCGCCCTTTGGGCCCTCGCCGCGATGGCGGTCGTGCGCGCGCACCCCTTGCTCCATCGCGCATCCGATGCCGGTCGCTACCTGCAGCTGCTGCTGTCGGCGGGCTACGTGGCGGGCTGCGCGTTCCGCAGCTTCCTGCCCGTGATCGACATCCCGCGCCTGGTGCTCGTCGATTCGCGGCTGTCGCGCGTATCCATCGGGCGGTCGGTCGCAACCGTGGCTGAATTGTGCTTCGCCGCGCAATGGGTCCTCATGCTGAATGAACTGGCGGACTCGAGCGGCAACCGATTTGCGCAGGCGGTGTCAGCTGCAATCGTGCCGCTCATCGTGCTCGCCGAAGGGTGCTCGTGGTACGCCGTGCTGACCACCCGGCAGCGCCCTCACGCGACCGAGAACTCGCTCTGGGGCCTCTCGGCAGCCCTGGTGGTCGCGGCCATGCTGCCGTTCGGCCCGCAGCGCTTTGCCTCTCTTTATCCGCAGGTGGTCGCCGGCGGTACACTCTATGTCGCTTTCATATTTGTCTACGATGTGCCGATGTACTGGTCGCGATGGCGCAGCGACCTGGCACAGGGACGGCGTTATCTCAGCATCGCCGACGGATGGACCGATCTGCGGACGCGCTGGTCGGTGTCCTACCGCTGGGAGGACTGGAAGAACGAGATACCGTGGATGACGCTCTATTTCACCTTCGGAGTGTGGAGCAGCATCTGGCTCGTGCACGCATCCTCAGCCGCGCTGCACTGAACCGATGTCCGCAGCGCCCGCCGCAAGAATTCCAGATAGCGCCAATGCGCAGAGCGTGCAGGTCGGTCGCGCGCTCGGATCATTCGACCAGTTTTTCTTTGCGCACGGCAGGCTCGCCCATCCGGTCTACTACGCGGGCGACCAAGAGGCTCCGCCGGTGCTGCTGCTGCCCGAGATCGCCGGCTTCTCGCCGGGACTCATCATGTTTGCCGAGCGGCTGATCGATGCCCGCTTCAGGATCTTCGTGCCCTGGCTGTTCGGAACCCTCGGCGTGCGCGCGCCGTTGCGTAACGGCATCCGCCTGTGCGTCTCTTCCGAATTCGCCCGCTTGCGCGGCGGAGTCTCCTCCCCCGTCACGACCTGGCTGCGAGCGCTGACGGCCCACATCAGCAGGCACTCGGGTGGAAGCAAGGTCGGCGCCATCGGCATGTGCCTCACCGGCGCTTTTGCGATTCCGCTCATCATCGATCCGCACGTGGTCGCAGCCGTCGCCGCCCAGCCGGCCGTGCCCCTCGCGCCGCTTTTCACGGCGCTCGGCATCGGGCGCGGGAAGCGCTTGAGCCAACTCAACGTCAGCGACAGCGAAATCGCCGCGGCACGCGCGCGGCTCGAAAGCGGCCGGGCGCATCTGCTCACGGTCCGCTGCCGTTCCGACCGCCTCTGTCCGCGCGCAAGGATCGAGCGCTTGCGGCGGGAATTTCCGCTGGGCCTCGAGATCCGCGAGTACGCCGAGGCGAGCGACCGCAATCCTCTCGGCGAACGTCCACACGCCACCTTTACCAAGGAATACCGGCTCGTGCCGGACGCGCCGCCGGATCACTACTCGCGGCGGGCGTTTGCCGACCTGGTCGCATTCCTCGAGACACACCTGCGCAGTGAGCGCCCGCCGGCTCTCGATCGCTCCCCTCAGGGTGTGTGAAGCTATCAGCAGGAGTCCCCGCAACAATCATGAAAACGAAGACCAGCCCACCACGCCTGAGCCGCCTGGGCGCATGGCTGCCGGGTGAGCGGCGCCATCTGGCTCACTGGCTTCGGACCACGCGCGCGGCTATCAGAAAGCATGGCGAGGAGTTACAGCCCATCGTCCGGGAATTTCGCGAGCTGATTGAGGGCGATCCGGTGCTGCGCATGTACTTCACCCGGATGTTTCAGGAGCAGCCGCACAGGCAACTCAAGGCCGTCTGGGGCGACGTCAGAGTCAGGAACTACCTGGAGATGCTCGAGGTCCTGAACCATGTGCTGACGCGCGCTCCGGAATACAACCGTACCTACATGGTGGGATGCCCCATCAACGCG
>JASHVF010000269.1 GCA_030039615.1 Gammaproteobacteria bacterium
GACGCCTCACGAGCGGCGCCGCCCTCGAGCTCGGGGAGCGCATCGCCGCGGAGCTGCTCGCCGCGGGCGCGACCGCGCTGATCGCACGCGAGCGCGCCGCGCTCGCGGTGGCGGTACCATGAGCAGCGTCACCGCATCGCGGCCCGTCGTGGTCACCCGTCCGGAGGCCTCCGACGGCCCCCTGAGCCGGGAGCTGCGCAGCTTCGGGCTCGAGGTGCTCTCCTGGCCGGCGGTGAGCGTCACGGCGGGCGATGCGGGCGCGCTCGAGGCGGCGCTCGCACAGCTCGATGGTTTCCAATGGATCGTGTTCGCGAGCCGTCATGCGGTGGCGGCCGTGCTCGACCGCATCCCAACGCCGCCCGCGCAGCTCAAGGTCGCAGCGGTCGGACGGGCGACGGCGCTCACGCTCACGCAACGCGGCTGGCCGGTGCACGTGACACCCGCCGAGGCTAGCGCGGCGGGACTCATCGGCGCCTTCGCAGCGCAGTGGCGCGCCGGGGAGCAGGGTGCGCGCGTGCTCTACCCGGCGAGCTCGCGCGCGCTGCCGACGATCCCCGCGGGGCTTCGCCAGCTCGGCGCATCCGTGACCCAGGTCGAGGCCTACCGCACGGAGGGCGCGGCGCTCGACGTGCGCGAGTGCCGCGCATGGATCGAGCGCGGCGGACTCGGCGCGGTGACTTTCGCGAGCCCGTCGGCCGTCACCGAGCTGGCGCGCGCGCTCGGCGAGCGCGATTTCGCGCGTCTCCTCGAGCAGGCGCCGCCGGTCGTGATCGGGCGCACCACCGCGCGGGAGCTCGCCGCCCGCGGCCTCAGCGCCACGGTGGCCGAGTCGGCGACGCTGCACGACCTGGCCCTGACTACCTATCGCCTCATGCAAACGAAAGCCTGACACGGGAGAGTCCATGCCGTTCCCTCGAGAAAGACACCGGCGCACGCGCCAATCGGCCGCCTGGCGCCGCATGGTGCGCGAGACGCGCCTGACGCCGGACGCGCTCATCTATCCCTTGTTCGTCGTACCGGGGAGCCGCGTGCGTCAGCCGGTCGGCAGCATGCCCGGGATCTGTCAGCTGTCGGTCGATGAGGCGGTGAAGGAGGCACGGCGGGTGGCGGCCGCCGGCGTGCCTGCGGTGCTGGTCTTTGCGGTGCCCGAGCGCAAGGACCCGCAGGCGAGCGACGCGCGCGACCCGCACGGCCTCGCCGCGCAGGCGATCGCCGCCATCAAGAGCGCGGTGCCTGAGCTGCTCGTATGGGCGGACGTGTGCCTGTGCGGTGCCACGGATCATGGCCACTGCGGGCACATCGTCGACGGCGGCACGATCGACAACGACTCCTCCATCGCGACGCTCGCCGAAGTCGCGCTCAACTACGCGCGCGCCGGGGCGGACGCCGTGGCGCCGAGCGACATGATGGACGGCCGCGTGCAGGCGATCCGCTCGCTGCTCGACCGCGAAGGCCGCGCCACGACGCCGATCATCTCCTACGCCGCCAAGTACGCCTCGGCCTTCTACGGTCCGTTCCGCGAAGCGGCGGAATCGGCGCCGGCGTTCGGCGATCGCCGCTCCTACCAGATGGATCCGGCGAATGTCCGCGAGGCGCTGCGCGAGGTGCTGACCGATGTCGCCGAGGGCGCCGACCTCGTGATGGTGAAGCCCGCCGGGCCCTACCTCGACGTGATCCGCGAGGTGCGCGCCGCGGTGCGCGTGCCAGTGGTTGCCTACCAGGTGTCGGGGGAGTTCAGTCTCATCAAGGCGGCGGCGGAGCGCGGCTGGATCGATGAGCGCGCCGCGGTGCTCGAGACGCTCACCGGCATCGCCCGCGCCGGGGCCGATCTCATCATCAGCTACTTCGCGCCCGAGGTGGCGCAGTGGCTCGGCGCATGAGTGACGGCGCCTTCCTCGCCGCCTGCCGCCGGCAGCCCGCGGCGCACCGGCCCGTTTGGATCATGCGCCAGGCGGGACGCTACCTGCCCGAGTACCGGGAGCTGCGCGCGCGGGTCGAGTTCGAGACCCTGACACGCACGCCCGAGCTGGCGGCGGAGGTGACGCTGCAGCCGCTCAAGCGCTTCGAGCTCGATGCCGCGATCCTCTTCAGCGACATCATGACGCCGCTGCAGGGCATGGGCGTCGGACTTTCCTTCGAGCCGGCGCCCATCGTGCGCGAGCCGATCCGCACCCGGGCGCAGATCGAGGCGCTGCCGGCGCTCGAGCCTAAGCGCGACGTGCCCTTCGTGCTCGAGACCATCCGCCTGGTGCGCGCCGACCTGCCGCGCGCGACGCCGCTCATCGGCTTCGCCGGCGCGCCGTTCACGCTCCTTTGCTATCTCGTCTGTGGCCGGCCGTCCAAGGAGTTCGCGCCGGCGCGTACGTTCCTCTACGCCCAGCCCGAGGACGCCGAGCGGCTGCTCACGCACCTCGCGGACGCCATGGCGGCGTACTTGAGCGCGCAGGTGGCCGCCGGCGCACAGGCACTGATGCTGTTCGAGTCGTGGGCGGGCCTGCTCGGTGTCCCCGAGTACACGCGCCTCGCGCTGCCGGCGGTGCGCCGCACGCTCGCGGCGCTCAGGCCCCTCGGGGTGCCACTCATTTATTATCTTAACCAGGGCAGCGCTCTCATGGGCGCGGTGGCCGGGCTCGACGTCGACGTGGTCGGCGTCGACTGGCGCTCCCCGCTCGGGGAGGTGCGGCGCGTGCTCGGTCCGGACAAGGCGGTGCAGGGCAACCTCGATCCGGCGGCTCTGTTCGCGCCGCCCGCCGAGCTCACCCGCGCCGCGGCCGCCGTGATCGCCGAGGCGGGCGCGGCGCCCGGACACATCTTCAACCTCGGGCACGGCATCTGGCCCGACACCGATCCGGACGCGGTGGCGCGCCTGGTGGACTTCGTGCATGAGCACGAGTGAGGATTTCGCGGCCACCGCGGGCGCGTACTTCCGCGATCTGCAGGCGCGTTTCTGCGCCGCCTTCGAGGCGTTCGAGCCGACGAGCCGCTTCGTGGCGCGCAGCTGGCAGAAGCCCGCGGGGCATCGCCTCGAGGGCGGCGGGGAATCGCGGTTGCTGCGCGGTGAGGTTTTCGAGAAGGTCGGCGTTAATGTGAGTCACGTCTGGGGCGTGCTCGCGCCCGAGGCGCGGCCGCAGGTGGCGGGTGCCGGCGAGTCCGCCGGCCGTTTCGTGGCCTGCGGCATCTCGCTGGTGGCCCACATGGCGAATCCCTATGTGCCGGCGATGCACATGAACCTGAGGTTTCTTGCGACCAGCCGCGCCTGGTTCGGCGGCGGCTCGGACCTGACGCCGACCTTCCCCTTCGCCGAGGACACCGCCGAGTTTCATGCATCGCTCGAGGCGGCGTGCATGCAGCTGCGCCCCGATGCCTACGCGGAGTACAAGGGCTGGTGTGACCGCTATTTCTACCTGCCGCACCGGCACGAGCCGCGCGGTGTCGGCGGCATTTTCTTCGACGACCTCGCGGCGGGCGCC
>JASHVF010000270.1 GCA_030039615.1 Gammaproteobacteria bacterium
ATCCAGAAGCGCACGATCACCTTCGGCTCCGCCCAGCCCTTGAGCTCGAAGTGGTGGTGCAGCGGTGCCATGCGGAAGATGCGCCGCCCGGTCAGCTTGAAGGAAGCCACCTGCAGGATCACCGAGGCGGTCTCCAGCACGAACACCCCGCCCATCCACAGGACCACCAGCTCCTGGCGCACGATCACGGCGAGCACGCCGATTGCAGCTCCGATCGCGAGCGCGCCCACATCGCCCATGAAGACCTGCGCCGGATAGGAGTTGAACCACAGGAATCCGAGCCCCGCCCCGGCAAGCGAGGCGCAGAACACCAACAGCTCGCCGGCGCCGCGGATCTCCGGTATCTGCAGGTAGTGGGCGAACACCGCGTTACCGCTCGCATAGGCAAAGATGCCGAGCGCCGAGGTCACGAGCGCGGCCGGCATGATGGCGAGTCCGTCGAGCCCGTCGGTGAGGTTCACCGCGTTCGACATGCCGACGATCATGAGATAAGCGAGCGCGATGAAAGCGAAGGCGCTGAGCGGCTCGTGGAAGGTCTTGGAGAACGGCAGGAAGAGCGTCGTCTCCGCCGTCTCGGTCGCGGTGTAGTAGAGCGTGGCCGCGGTGGCGAGGCCGGCAACCGATTGCCAGAAATACTTCCAGCGCGCGACCAGCCCCCTCGGGTTGCGCACCACGAGCTTGAGGTAGTCGTCGTAGAAGCCGATGAGCCCATAAGCGAAGGTGACGGCGAGCACCGTCCACACCAGACGGTTGGCCGGCTCGGCCCACAGGAGCGTGCTCACCAGCGTCGTCACCAGGATGAGGGTGCCGCCCATGGTGGGCGTGCCGGCCTTCGGCAGATGGCTCTGCGGGCCGTCGTCGCGCACCACCTGGCCGATCTGGTAGCGCGACAGGCGCGCGATCATTTTCGGCCCCACGAGGAGCGACAGCCCGAGCGCCGACACGGTGGCGAGAATGGCGCGCAAGGTGAGATACGCGAACACGTGCGCGCCGGGGATGACGCCGTGGAACTGCTGAGTCGCCCAGTAGAGCATCTAGTGGCTCCGCGCGGCGCCGGCGCCGTCGCCCGCCAGCGCCTCGATCACGCGCTCGAGGCGGTTGAAGCGCGAGCCTTTGACGAGCAGTCGCACGTCCGCACCGCCCGCGGCGACGGCAGTGCGCAGCGCCGCGATGAGAGCGGGCACGTCGGCGAAGCTCTGCGCGCCCGCGCCGAAGGCCTCGGCCGCGCGCGCCGACAGCGGTCCGGTCGCGTAGAGGCGCTCGAGCCCCGCGCTGCGCGCGTACTCGCCGAGGCGGATGTGCTCCTCGAGCGCGAACGCGCCGAGCTCCGCCATGTCGCCCAGCACCAGCCAGCGCCGCCCGGGAAGCGTCGCGAGCACCTCGATGGCGGCGCGCACCGAGCTCGGATTCGCGTTGTAGGAGTCATCGATCAGCCAGCCGCCGCCGAGGCTGCGCCGGAACTGCAGGCGTCCGGGCACGGCGCGCACCGCGGCGAGGCCCGCCACGATGTGCTCGAGGCGGGCGCCGGCGGCCGCGGCCGCGGCCGCGGCGGCCAGCGCGTTGGCGACATTGTGCGCGCCGCCGAGGTTGAGGCGGATCTCGGCGGACCCGAGCGGTGCGCTCAAGTGAAAGCGCGTGCTGAACCCTTCGGCCCCCACCGCGGCCTGCACGGCGCTCGCGGAGAAGTCCGCGGCCTTGCGCACGCCGAAGGTCACGACGCGCGCCGCCGTCGAGCCGCGCCACAGCGGCGCGAAGGCATCGTCGGCGTTGATCACCGCGGTCGCCGCGGCCTCGAGCCCCGCCACCATCTCGCCTTCGGCGCGCGCCACGCCCTCGAGACTTCCGAAGCCCTCGAGGTGCTCGGCCCCGGCGTTGGTGATGAGCCCGACGGTGGGGCGCGCCACCTCGACCAGATGCGCGACCTCGCCGGCATGGTTGGCGCCCATCTCCACCACCGCGAAGCGCTCGGCGGGAGTCAGCCGCAGCAGCGTCAGCGGCACGCCGATGTGATTGTTGAGGTTGCCGCGAGTCGCGAGACACGGACCCGCCTCGGTGAGGATCGCCGCCGTCATCTCCTTGGCCGTGGTCTTGCCGTTGCTGCCGGCGACCCCGACCAGGGGACCGCTGAACTGCGCGCGCCAGGCGCGCGCGGCGCGCTCGAGCGCCGCCTGGGTATCGGCGACCACGATCTGGGCGAGCGGCACGGGCTGGGCGTATGCGACCACTGCGCCCGCGGCGCCGGCCGAGGCGGCGGCGGCGACGAACTCGTGGCCGTCGAAGCTCGGCCCCTTGAGCGCGACGAAGAGCTCTCCGGCCTGGAGCGCGCGCGAGTCGCTCGCCACGTTCGTATAGGGGCGATCGGCGCCCTGGAGAATGCCCCCGGCGAGGCGCGCAAATTCCGCCAGTGTGCGCCTCATGCGCCCACCTTGCGCAGCGCGTCCATGACCACCGCCTGGTCGCTGAACGGACGGCGCACGCTGCCGATGATCTGGTAGTCCTCGTGGCCCTTGCCTGCGATCAGCACCACGTCCGCGGCAGCGCTGCGCGCCAGGGCGAGGCGGATCGCGCGCTCGCGGTCGTGCTCGATGACGAGCGGCGCGCGCTGGCCCGCTCCTGCGACGATCTGCGCCACGATGCCGGCGGGGTCCTCGGTGCGCGGGTTGTCATCGGTCACGATGAGATCGTCGGCGAGCGCGCCGGCGATGCTGCCCATCAGCGGCCGCTTGCCGGGGTCGCGATCGCCGCCGCAGCCGAACACCACGCGCAGCAGCCCGCGGCAGTGCAGCCGCGCGGCACGCAAGGCCTGCTCGAGCGCATCGGGGGTGTGCGCATAGTCGACGATGGCGAGCGGCGCGCCGGCGCCGCCGCCGAGCATCTCCATGCGACCGCTCGCCGCACGGCAGCGGCCGAGCGCCTGCGCCGCGCTGCTGAGCGGCACGCCCCAGGCGAGCAGCACCGCCAGCACGGTGAGCGCGTTGTCGACGTTGAACTCGCCCATCAGGCGCAGCGCGAGCTCGGCCGGCCCCCAGCTCGACTCGATCGCGATCGCGAGCCCGCTGGCATCGGGCCTGACGCGCACGGCGCGCAGGTACTGGCGCTCGCCCGCGTCGGGGGTGAAGGAGGGGTTGCGGGTGGTGACGGTAAGACGCGCGGGCGAGGCGCGCGAGGCGAGCGCGGCGCCGAACGGATCGTCGATGTTGATCACGCGCTGGACGAGACCCGGGAAGGCGAACAGGCGCGCCTTGGCGGCGCCGTAGGCTGCCATCGTGCCGTGATAGTCGAGGTGGTCGCGGGTCAGGTTGGTGAAGGCCGCGGTGTTGAAACGCACCGCCTCGACACGAAACTGGTCGAGCGCGTGCGAGGAAACCTCCATGCCGACGCACTCGGCGCCGAGCGCGCGCAGCGCCGCGAGCTGGCGCTGCACGTTGACCGCGTCGGCGGTGGTATGCACCGTCGGCGTGAGCTGCGGCGGCCTGCCGAAACCGAGCGTCCCCATGTAGGCTGCCGGCCGTCCCACGGCTTCGAGCGCCTGCGCCAGCAGCCACGCACAGGTGGTCTTGCCGTTGGTGCCGGTGATCCCTGCCACCGTGAGCTGCGCCGAGGGCGCGCCGAAGAAACGATCGGCGATCGTGCCGGCGTGTGCGCTCAGCTTGGCGACGCCGCCGACGAATGCGTCGGCGGATCGCGGTGCCTGCGCATCGCTCTCCGCGCCCTCGCTTTCATACAACACCGCGCGCGCGCCACGCGTGAGCGCCTCGGCGGCGAAGCGCAGGCCGTGATGCGTGCGGCCGCGGCAGGCGAGGAACAGCGCGCCGGGCGTCACCGCGCGGCTGTCGGCGGTCACGTCGCTCACCATGATGCCCGCCGGCACGGTGGCGAGCCCGGCGGTGAGCTCAGCCAGGGCCCGCGGCCGCGGCGCGCTGTCGGCCTGCAGGCTCATCTCAGGGCCGCCGTGCGCGTCGTCTCCGGCAGCGTGCTCGGCGGCAGCTCCTCCGGAGCTCTCACCGGGCTGTCGGGCGCCACCGCGAGCAGCCGCAGTGCGCCGCCCACCACGCGTGCGAACACCGGCGCTGCGACCTCGCCGCCCCGGTGCTCACCCGCGCTCGGCTCGTCGATCATCACGACCGCGGCCAGGCGCGGATCGCTCGCCGGCGCCACGCCGCCGAACACCGCCAGGTAGCGGTCGGTGGCGTAGCCGCCGGCGATCGCCTTATAGGCGGTGCCGGTCTTGCCGGAGACACGATAGCCGGGAATCGCGGCGAGCTTGCCGGTGCCCTCCGCGGTCACCACGGTCTCGAGCATGCCGAGGAGCTCGCGGCACGCGGGCGTCTCGAGCACGCGCGTGCCGCCCGCGGGACCGTCGGCGGCGAGGAACGACACCGGCCGGGCGATGCCGAGTGAGCCGATGGTGGCGTAGGCGTGGGCGAGCTGCAGCGGCGTAACCGAGAGCCCGTAGCCGTGCGACATGGTGACGATGCCGATCGGCCGCCATTGCGAGTAGGGAGGCAGTAGCCCTGCCGACTCCCCTGGATAGCCGCTGGTCGTGACCTCGCCGAAGCCCAGGTTGGTGAGCGTGCTCCACACCTGCTGCGGAGCCAGCGTGAGCGCGATATGCGCCATGCCGACGTTGGAGCTCTTGGCGAGCACGGTGGCAATGTCGATGGCGCCGAAGTTGTGCTCGTCCTCCTCGATCTTTGCGCCTACTTTGAAGAAGCCCGGCGAGGTATCGATGATGCTGCGCGAGTCGTATTTGCCGGCGGCGATGCCCGCCGCCACCCAGAAGGGCTTGATGGAGGAGCCGGGCTCGAAGATGTCGGTAACGGCGCGATTGCGGTAGTCGGCCGCCTGTATCTGCTCGCGGTCGTTGGGGTTGTAGGTGGGCTGGTTCACCATGGCGAGCACTTCGCCGCTGGAGACGTCCAGCACCACGATCGAGCCGGCGTGCGCGCGCTGCTCGCGCACCGCCGCCTTCAACTCGCGGTAGGCGAGGTACTGGATGCGCAGGTCGATCGACAGCACCAGATCCCGACCCGGGCGCGCCGGGCGGATGCTCTCGACGTTCTCGACGATGCGCCCGTAGCGGTCCTGGATGACACGCTTGGCACCGGCTTCGCCCGCCAGCCAGTGATCGAACGCGAGCTCGAGACCCTCCTGCCCGGCGTCATCGACGTTGGTGAAGCCGAGCAGGTGCCCCGTGACCTCGCTCGCCGGGTAGTAGCGCCGGTATTCGCGCGAGGTGTAGACGCCCGGGATTCCGAGCGCCTTGATGGCGGCGGCGTCCGCCGGCTGCCGTCCACGCGCGAGATAGAGGAATTCGCGGTCGAGATTGCTGGTGATGCGCCTCGCCAGCTCCTGGCGGTCGAGCCCGAGGGCGCCGGCGAGGCGCGGGATCTGGTCGGTGGCAAGCGCGAGCTCGCTCGGGTTCACCCAGATCGAGTCCACCGGAGTACTCACGGCGAGCGGCTCGCCATAGCGGTCGGTGATCGTGCCGCGATGGGCGGCGATCTGCAGTACGCGCGAGAAGCGCGCATCGCCCTGGCGCGCGAGGAAGCCGTGGTCGACCAGCTGCAGGTTCACCGCGCGCCACAGCAACGCCGCGCCGGCCAGCGTCAGCAGCGCGAGCAGCGCCGCCGCGCGCCAGCGAAACGAGCGCGGCGCCGCATCGCCGCGTGCGCTGCGTGCCTTCACGGGGCGATCACCTTGATGTCCTGCGGCGGCGGGGTCGCCATGTGCAGCCGCGTGCCGGCGACGCGCTCGACGAACGCCGGGCTCGACCAGGCACTCTGCTCGAGCTGCAGCTGGCCCCACTCGATCTGCAGGTTGTCGCGCCGCGCATTGAGCGCCTCGAGCTCGATGAACAGCTGCCGTGCGCGGTGCTCGCAGTAGATAGCGCCCGCGGCCGAGACCAGCACCGCGAGCCACAGCAGCGGCACGGCGAGGAGCAGCGCGGCGCGTCCGCTCATGCGAGCTTCTCCGCAACGCGCAGCAGCGCGCTGCGCGCACGCGGGTTGCGGCGGATTTCCGCCTCGCTCGGGCGCACCTTGCGTCCGACGAGCCTGAGAGTGGGCTCAGCCCCGCGCGGCAGCACCGGCAGATGGGCGAGTGCCGGGTCGGGCTGCGATTCGCGCTGCATGAAGCGCTTGACCGCGCGGTCCTCGAGCGAGTGGAAGGTGATGACTACGAGCCGCCCCCCGGTGGCGAGCGTGGCCAGAGCCCCGAGCAGGCCGCGCTCGAGCTGGCCCAGCTCGTCATTGATGAACATGCGCAGCGCCTGAAAGGTGCGCGTCGCCGGGTGCTTGCCCGGCTCGCGCGTGCGCACTGCGTGTGCGACCAGCGCGGCGAGCTCGGCGGTGCGGGTGAGCGCTCGCTCGGCGCGCGCCTCGACGATCGCGCGGGCCACGCGCCGCGCGAAGCGCTCCTCGCCGAAGGTGGCGATCACCTCGCGTATCTCGTCGACGCTCGCCCGAGCGAGCCAGGCAGAGACCGGTTCGCCGCGTGTCGGGTCCATACGCATGTCGAGCGGGCCGTCCGCGCGGAAGCTGAAGCCGCGGCGCGCGTCGTCGAGCTGCGGCGAGGACACGCCGAGGTCGAAGAGCACGCCCCGGCAAGGACGACCTTCAGCGTGTAGCGGCACGAGCGCGCCGAGATCGGCAAACGACGCGTGCACGAGCGTAAGCCGCATTTCGTCGGCAAAGCGCTTAGCTCCAGCCGCGATGGCCTGCGGATCGCGGTCGATGGCGAGCACGCGGCCCGCAGGGCCGAGCGCCTGGAGAATGAGTGCCGTGTGGCCGCCGCGCCCGAACGTCGCATCGACATAGTAACCGCCCGCTTCCAGGGCCAGTCCCGCGAGCGCCTCTGCGGCAAGCACCGGTACGTGCTCTTCCCCCATTAGCGATGCGCCCTTGGCCCAAATCCACCTGAGGTGGCAGCCCGCGGCTGCCCCTCACCGTTTCTTACAGCGACAGCGACTCGAGCTCGGACGGCAGATCGGTCGCCACTTCCTCACTCTTGAGCCACAGGTCGCGGCGTTCGTTCCATCGCGCCTCGTCCCACAACTCGAAGCGGTTGCCCTGGCCGATCAGCATCCCGTGTCGCTCGAGCTTCGCGAACTCGCGCAGCTCAGGCGGCAGCAACACCCTGCCGTGCCCGTCGAGCGGCAGATCGGTCGCGTGGCCCACCATCAGCCGCTGCAGCCGACGTGCCGTCGGATTGAGGCTGGGGAGACCCATCAGCTTGCGTTCGATCTGCTCCCACTCGGGCAGGGGATAAATGAGCAGGCACTGGTCCTTGTCGACCGTGACGACCAATCTGCCCTCGGCGAGGCCCGCGATTTGGTCGCGGTAGCGGGTGGGCATGACCATCCGCCCCTTGTCGTCCAGGGTGATCTTTGTTGCGCCGCGGAACATGACCCGTGGGGCGTCACTACGCCCATTTCCCCCCACTTTCTCCCACCTGGCGCCACTATGGGATGGAGGTCGGACTATGTCAATTGAAAAAGTGAGAAATTCGTCGCATTCACAACGACTTATGTGGAAATTACCAGTGCTCCGGGTCCGCGCCGGACCTCGGCGAGACATCTTTCATTCATACCAATCAGCAGCTTGGGGAGCGAACCTTATACAGTGCTTCACGAGTGGGATGGCTGGATGAGCACCCGGCGACCCGACGGATCACGCGGTCTCGAACGCGTGTCGAATCCACTCGACCCGTGCGCCGGCCGGAGCAGCCAGGTCGCTCACGACGAGCACGTCGAACCTCACCGGCAGCCGCGCCAGCGCGGCGCGCTGCTGCAGCAGCTGCTGCGCGGCACGCGTGATGCGCCGCTGCTTGCGCCGATCGACGCTCGCGGAGGCCCCGCCCCACTGCGCGCTCGCGCGGGTGCGCACCTCCGCGATCACCAGCACGCCGCCTTCGCGTGCGACGATGTCGAGCTCACCGAGGCGCCGGCGGTAGTTGCGCTCGAGAATCTCGCAGCCCCGCGCGCGCAGGAATTCCGCCGCGACATCTTCGGCGCGCTTACCCGTGAGTTGTCGCCGCGTGAGCATCCGCAGAGCGCCCTGAATCGATGCAGCCCGTCCCGGCTCGCGTCATTGCGCGACGGTTGGCGCGGGGCGCAGTTCTCCGTCGTGCAGCTGCACCCAGGTGAGCTGGCGGCGGATGCGATGCTCGGCATCGAAGCTCAGGCGCCCGGTGAGCCCCTCGATGTCGACTTCACCGGGGTGGTTGCGCAGCGCCGCCGCAAGCCGATAGGCATCGAATCCGAATGCGAACAGGCGGCTGCGCTGCAGACCGCCGTTGGGCCAGGCGTCGTGAACGGCCGCGCGCACCGCCTCCGCCAGATCCCCGCCGATCATCCACGGCATGTCGGGGAACATCAGTCCGTCGAGATCCTGGTTGGCGCGTACGTCCGGTTCGAACGCCGCCGAGGTCGCATAGGTCGGAATGTCGCCGGCGAAATGAAAACGCAGCTGCGGACGCAGCAGGCGTTCGATGTTCGCAGGTGCCGGCGAGAAGATGAAACCGATGTCGGCCCGGCGCCGCGGCTCGAACTGCAGCTTCGTGCCGAGCACGCCTTCCAGCCGCCGATCGCGTGCCTGGCTCTCGCTGATGCCGAGTACCTGGGTCACGGCCTCCGAGTAATCGGTGCGCGAGGCATCGATGGTCGCGGAAGCGATGAGCTCGCCGCCGCCCGCCGTGAGCTCCTCGCGGAACGCCGCCAGCACGCGCGTACCCCAATCACCGGCGGGGGCCAGCGCCACACCGCGCCGGTGATGATCCTCGAGGACGCGCCGTGCCGCGAGCCGCGCCTCGTCCTCGGGCGAAAGCGCGTACTGGTAGAAGCGCGCCGGCGCCGGCGTCTCGGGCCCGAGGAAATTGAGCGCCAGCATCGTCGGACGCGCCCCGGCGAACTGTGCCGCGGCAATCACTTCCTCGCGAGTGAGCGGACCGACGATGAGCTCGGCGCCCGAGCCGGCGGCGCGAGTCACGGCGTCGGCGACGCTCTCAGTGCCGGTATCGTAGATGCGGACCCGCAGACGCTGCGCCGCGGGCGCCTGGTACCAGGCGGCCAGGAAGCCTTCGCGCACGCTTATGGCCGCGGCGTTGGTGCGGCCGGTGAGCGGCAGCAGCAGCGCGATGTGCGGCGCAATCTCGGTCTGCTCGCGCGCGAGGGCCTCGGCTGCCTCGGGATGGCCGGCGCCGAGCGCGGCACGAGCCTTGAGGTCGCGGTAACGCGCCGCCTGCGCCACATTGGCCGGCGTCGTCATGGCGCTCAACTGACGCCAGGCGTCCTGGATCTGTCCGCGGTCGAGCGCGATCTCGGCCAGGAGCAGCGCGCGCTCAGTCTGCTGCTCAGGCGTCAGGTTCCCTTCCAGGCCGCCCAGCACGCGCGCCGCCTCCTCGGCGCGCTGCGCACCGAGCCAGGCGTGCGCGGCGCGCAGCAGATAGGCGTTGCGATCCGCGCCGCTGTTCTGTGCGGCGAGGCCTTCGTAGACGCGCGCCGCTCCCGCGATGTCGCCGGACTGCTCGAGGCTCGCGGCGCGATCGACCGAAGGCGGCGGCGCCACCGTCGTCAGGCTCGGGCAGCCGCTCAAGGCGAGCAGCGTCACGATGAGGGCGCTGCGTTTGATCCAGCGGGCAAACGACATTAGTTTGAGGCACCTTAAGAGAAGCGGATTATAGATGGTCAAGGCACCCGGCAGGCTGCTCGTCGTGGCCACACCGATCGGCAACCTCGCCGACTTGAGTCCCCG
>JASHVF010000271.1 GCA_030039615.1 Gammaproteobacteria bacterium
GGCGGCTATGTCGTGACCGAGCGCATGCTCGAGATGTTCAAGGCGAGCGGTGCGCGCGCCAAGAAGGAGACGCACTGATGCCGGGCTGGCTGTCAGCGAGCCTCGCAATCCAGGCGAGCTACTTCGTCACCGCGGTGCTGTTCATCGTGGGCTTGAAGCGCATGAGCTCGCCGGTGACGGCGCGCAGCGGCATTCTCTGGGCGGGCGCCGGCATGGGCGTGGCCACGCTCGTCACCTTCCTCTATCCCGGGATGTCGAATTACGAGCTGATCGTCCCGGCGATGTTCGTCGGCGCAGGGCTCGCCTGGTGGAGCGGCAAGCGCGTCGCCATGACCGACATGCCGCAGATGATCGCGCTCTACAACGGCATGGGGGGCGGGGCGGCGGCGGCGATCGCGGCGGTCGAGCTCTATCGCGGCGGCGCCACGGGCTACGTGACTGCCTCGCTCGCGGTGGCGGGCGGCATCATCGGCGCGGTGTCGTTCTCCGGCAGCGCGATCGCCTTCGGCAAGCTGCAGGGGCTCATCACCGGCAGCATCCGCTTCGGCGGGCAGCAGATCCTCAATCTGCTGCTGCTCGCGGCCGCGCTGGTGCTCGGCGCGCTGGTGGCCGCGCATCTCAACGCCGGCCCCGGAGTGGTCACCGGCTTCTTCGTGCTGGCGCTCGTCCTCGGCATCACCATGACGCTGCCGATCGGCGGCGCCGACATGCCGGTCGTCATCTCGCTCTACAACGCGCTCACCGGACTTGCGGTCGGGCTCGAGGGCTTCGTGCTCGACAACGCGGCGATGATCATCGCCGGCACGGTGGTGGGCTCGGCCGGGACGCTGCTCACGCAGCTGATGGCCAAGGCCATGAACCGCTCGCTCGGCAACGTGCTGTTCTCGGGCTTCGGCGATACCGGGGGCGAGGCGACCGGCACGGTCACGGGGAGCTTGAAGCCGATCGAGGCCGCCGACGTCGGCGTGATGATGGCGTTCGCCTCCAAGGTGATCATCGTGCCGGGCTACGGCATGGCGGTCGCCCAGGCACAGCACAAGATCTGGGAGCTCGCGCAGCTGCTCATCGATCGCGGCGTCACGGTGCGCTTCGCGATCCACCCGGTGGCGGGACGCATGCCTGGTCACATGAACGTGCTGCTGGCGGAAGCCGGGGTGCCTTACGACCTGATCTCCGACCTCGACGAGATCAACGCCGAGTTCGAGACCGCGGACGTGGCGCTGATCATCGGCGCCAACGACGTCGTCAACCCGGTGGCGCGCACCGACAAGTCGAGCCCCATCTACGGCATGCCGATCCTGAATGCCGACAAGGCGAAGAACGTGATCGTCATCAAGCGCGGCAAGGGTGCGGGCTTCTCGGGCATCGAGAACGCCCTCTTCTACCTCGACAACACGCGCATGCTGTACGGCGATGCGCAGAAGGTCGGCGGCGAGCTGATCGCGGCGGTCAAGGCGGTCGACTGAAGCACTGACGACAGCGGCGCGCCCGGCCGGCGCGCTCTGCCTGGAGATCTCTCGCCATGCAGCGCAGGAATCTCTTGAAGCTCGGCGCGGCGCTGCCGCTGGCGCTGTCGTTGCCGGCGCGGCTCATGGCACGCGTCATGTCGCCCTTCGCGCGCGTGCGCCCCGGCGATCCTTACTGGCCGACGCCGGCGCAGTGGGACGAGCTGCGCAGCGCAGTGGGCGGCAATCTCCTCAAGCCGCAGGCCGTGTTCGCGCCCTGCGTGGCCGGAGTCGCCGGCGCGACCATCGCCACCGAGCCGTGCGAGGAGGTCCTCAAGAACCTGCGCAACCCCTTCTATCTCGGCGACCAGCCGGGCGGCACGCAGGTGTCGGGCTGGCTCGATGCCTGGACGCCCGCGCCGAGCGCCTACGCGGTCAAGGCGCGCAACACGCAGGACGTGGCGGCGGCGGTGCGCTTCGCGCGCACGCACAACCTGCGCGTGGTGGTGAAGGGTGCCGCCCACAGCTATCTCGGCACCTCCAATGCGCCGGACTCGCTCCTCATCTGGACGCGCGCACTCGATGAGATCCGCCTGCATGAGGCGTTCGTGGGCGCAGGCTGCGCGGGGAAGGTGGCGCCGACGCCCGCGGTGTCGCTCGGCGCCGGCTGCATGTGGATCGATGCCTACACGCAGGTCACGACACGCGCGGGACGCTACGTGCAGGGCGGCGGCTGCGCCGACGTGGGCGTCGCGGGGCTCGTGCAGTCGGGCGGCTTCGGCAGTTTCTCCAAGGGCTTCGGCAATGCCGCCGCGGGACTCCTCGAGGCCGAAGTGGTGACCGCCGACGGCCAGGTGCGCATCGTGAACGCCTGTCAGGATGCGGATCTCTTCTGGGCGCTCAAGGGCGGGGGCGGCGGCACCTTCGGCGTGGTGACGCGCCTCACGCTGCGCACCCACGAGCTGCCGCAGTTCTTCGGCAGTGCCTGGGGCAGGATCCAGGCAGCGAACGATGCGGCCTTCCGCGCTCTCATCGTGCGTTTCGTCGCTTTCTACGCCGAGCAGCTCGCCAATCCTCACTGGGGCGAGCAGGTCGCGGTGAAGCCCGACAACACGCTCGAGCTCTCGCTGGTGCAGCAGGGACTCTCGCGCGATGAGGCGCTCGCGCTCTGGCAGCCGTTCTTCGACTGGGTGAAAGCCTCACCCGACTACAAGGTCACCGACGAGCTCGGCGCCAGCGCCCACAAGGCGCAGAGCTGGTGGGAGATCCAGGGCAACCCCAGCATGATCCGGGACTCGCGACCCGGGGCTTCGCCCGACCATGGCTACTGGCAGGGCGACCAGGACCAAGTCGGCGCCTTCATCCACGGCTTCGACTCGGTCTGGCTGCCCGCCTCGCTCCTCGATAAGGCCGCGCAGCCGCGCCTCGCCGAGGCGCTCTACGCCGCCTCGCGCCACCAGAAGGTGCAGCTGCATTTCAACAAGGGACTCGCGTACGCCGCACCCGAAGCGATCAAGGCCTCGCTCGATACGGCCATGAACCCCGGCGTCACCGAGGCCTTCACGCTCGCGATCATCGCCGACGGCGAACGGCCCTCCTATCCCGGCGAGGAGCGGCCGCCGATGGATCTCGAGGCGGCGCGGCGCGATGCGCGCGCCATCGATGCGGCGACCGCGGAGCTGCGCAAGGTCGCCCCGCAGGCGGGCTCGTACCTCTCGGAGAGCAACTTCTTCAACGAGCGCTGGCGAGAGGACTATTTCGGCCCGCACTACGCGCGTCTCAAGGAGGTGAAACGGCGTTACGACCCCGAGGGTCTCTTCATCGTCCACCACGGGGTCGGGAGCGAGGACTGGAGCGCGGACGGCTTCACGCGACTCAAATGAACGAGGAGCTCCAATGAATCCGCAGCGTGCGCCTCTTGCCCTGGCCGCGGCGCTCGCGCTCAGCGCGGCAGCGCAGGCGGCCGCGCCGCCGGCGCCTGCGCCCAAGGTACTCACCATCCAGCAGGTGCTCGATGCCTCCACCCCGGCCGACTGGCGGCCAATCGACCCCCAGTACACGCTCTACCTCGACCTGGCGGCGGGGCGCGTGATCATCGAGCTCGCGCCGGTGTTCGCCCCCAACCACGTCGCCAATGTGACCGCGCTCGCCCGCGAAGGCTACTTCGACGGCCTCGCTTTCATGCGCTCGCAGGACAACTACGTCGTGCAGTGGGGCGACGCGCAGGGCAAGAAGCCGCTCGAGAAGGCGCAGCGCACGCTTCCCGCCGAGTTCGAGCGGCCGCTGCGCGGCCTTGACATCACGCGCCTCACGGACCCCGACAGCTACGCCCCGGTGGTCGGTTTCCTCGACGGCTTTCCCGTGGCGGCGGATCCCCAGAGCG
>JASHVF010000272.1 GCA_030039615.1 Gammaproteobacteria bacterium
TCCTCGGACTCGGGCTGCGGCTGCGCGCGCTCGGACGCAGCGACCTGCGGGAGCTGCTGCGCATCGGGCCGATGTGCGTGCAGGACCTGCTCGATGAGCACTTCGAGTTGCCGCTGCTGAAGGGTGCGCTCGCCTTCGATGCGGTGCTCGGCACCAACTACGGCCCGCGCTCCCCGGGCACGGTGTTCACGCTGCTCTATCGCCTCGCGGCCGCGGCGGAGGAGAGCGGCGGACTCGCGCAGCCCGCCGGCGGCCTGGGCGGGCTCTCGGACGCGCTCGCGGGTGCGGTGCAGGCGGCCGGCGGCGAGATCCGCACCGGCGCCACCGTGACACGTATCCTGGTGCGCGAGGACCGCGCGGCCGGCGTCGTGCTCGAGGGAGGGGAGGAGATCGCCGCGCGCGCCGTGGTCTCGAGCGCCGACCCGAAGACGACCTTTCTCGCGCTCCTCGGCAGTGAGCATCTCGACGCCGGTTTCGTGCGGCGCATCGTGCATCTGCGCGCGCGCGGCCTCGCCGCGAAACTTCACCTGGCACTCTCGGGGCCGCCGCAGTTCGCGGGGCTCGACGCCGGCTCGCTCAAGGGCCGGCTCCTCTGGGCGCCGTCGCCCGAGTACCTGGAGCGCGCTTACAACCACAGCAAGTACGGCGAGTTCTCCTCGAATCCCGCGCTCGAGATCACCGTGCCGACGGCGGCGGATGCGGCGCTCGCGCCGCAGGGTAAGCACGTGCTCTCGGTGGTGGCGCAGTACGCCCCGCATACGCTCGCCGCGGGCTGGCCGCAGGCCAGGGCGCGCTTCACGGAGCTGCTGATCGACACGCTGGCGGTGCTCGCTCCGGGGCTGCGCTCACAGCTGCTGCACGCCGAGCTTCTCACGCCCGCGGACATCGAGCGGGAATTCCGCATCAGCGGCGGCCATTGGCATCACGCCGAGCTGGCGCTGGATCAGTTCTTCATGCTGCGCCCGGTGCCCGGCGTGGCGCAGTACCGCGCGCCGGTCGAGGGGCTGTATCTGTGCGGCGCCGGCTGCCATCCCGGCGGCGGGGTGATGGGGATCGCCGGGCGCAACGCCGCGCGCGCCGTGGTGCGAGAGGCGGCCTGAAGCATGCTCAGCGAAAGCGAACCGCACTACCGCCGGCCGCTGCTGCCGACGCCGTTCCACGAGCGCTCGCGCGCGCTCGCCCAGGCGGACAGCTTCATCCCCTGGGCGGGCTATACGACGGTCGACGTGTTCACGACCGTCGAGCAGGAGTACTTCGCGATCCGCAACGCCGCCTCGCTCTACGATCTGACGCCGATGGTGAAGTACCGGATCGCGGGCGCGGACGCGCTGCGCTTCCTCAACCGCCTGATGACGCGCGACATCGGCAAGCTGCGCCCGGGCCGCGTCGCCTACAGTGTCTGGTGCAACGACGCCGGCCAGCTGATCGATGACGGCACGGTGTTCTGCCTCGGCGAGGGCGAATACCGGCTGTGCACAGCCGAGCGGCAGCTCGACTGGCTGCTCGACTCCGCGGTCGGCTTCGACGTCGCCATCGGCGAGGTCACCGAGGAGGTTGCGGCGCTCGCGCTGCAGGGGCCGACCTCCTGCTCGGTGCTGCGCAAGGCGGGCGTCGCGGGCGTCGAGCGCTTGAAGCCCTTCGAGCTCGGCAGCTTCACGGTGCCGGCGGCCGGCGATGCGCCGCTCATGGTGTCGCGCACCGGCTTCACCGGCGATCTCGGCTACGAGCTGTGGATGGCGCCGAAGGATGCCGAGCGGGTCTGGGATGTGCTGATGGACGCGGGGCGCAGCCGGGGACTCAGACCGATCGGCTCGCGCGCCCTCAACATCGCGCGCATCGAGGCGGGCTTCGTGCTGCCGAACGTCGACTTCATTCCGAGCGAGCGCACGCTCTTCATCGGCACCGAGCGCTCGCCGCTCGAGCTCGGTCTCGCCTGGCTGGTCGACTTCGGCAAGGGACATTTCACCGGCCGGCGGGCGCTGCTCGCCGAGCAGCGCCGCGGCCCGCGCCGCCGGCTGGTCGGCCTCGACGTGGATGGCAACAAGCCCGCCCACAACGCGCTGCTGTACTGCGAGCGCGCGCTGCGCCGCCAGGCGGGCAGCATCACCTCCGCGGCCTGGTCGCCGACCACCAAGCGCAACTTGGCGCTCGCCATGGTGGACGCGCCGCACTTCGAGACCGGGAGTACGCTCTGGGCCGAGATCTATCTCAACCGCGAGCTGGTGTGGGAGCGGCGGGTGGTGCGCGCGCGGGTCGTGGAGCGTCCCTTCTTTGCCCCCGAGCGCCGGCGCGCCACTCCGCCCGGGGAGTTCTAGGAGCTGCCGTGATCGCCACGCAACAGAAGCAGACGACCGACCGACCGTGGCTCGACCCCGCCGCCACCCCGCAGATCGTCATCGAGGGCGTGAGCAAGAGCTACGGCGGCTTCAACGCGGTCGAGGCGGTCAGCCTCAGCATCTACAAGGGGGAGATGTTCGCGCTGGTGGGCGCCTCCGGCTGCGGCAAGACGACGCTGCTGCGCATGCTGGCCGGCTTCGCCGAGCCGACCGGCGGCCGCATCCTCATCGACGGCATGCCGATGAGCGGCGTGCCGCCGTATGAGCGCCCCGTCAACATGATGTTCCAGTCGTACGCGCTGTTTCCGCACATGACGGTCGAGCGCAACGTCGGCTACGGCATCAGCCGCATGAAAATGGACGCGGCGACCCGCAGGAGCCGCATTCACGAGGCGCTCGAGATGGTGCAGCTGACGCAGGTCGCCGGCCGCAAGCCGCACCAGCTCTCCGGCGGCCAGCGCCAGCGCGTGGCGCTGGCGCGCGCGCTGATCCGCCGCCCCAAGGTGCTGCTGCTCGATGAGCCGCTCTCGGCTCTCGACAAGAAGCTGCGCGAGCAGACCCAGTTCGAGCTCATGGACCTGCAGTGGAAGGTCGGCATCACCTTCGTCGTCGTGACTCACGACCAGGACGAGGCCATGGCGCTCGCGACCCGCATCGCGGTCATGGATCACGGCAAGGTGGTGCAGGTGGGCACGCCGTCCGAGATCTACGAATTCCCGGCGAGCCGCTTCGTCGCCGACTTCGTCGGCACCACCAACCTCTTCGAGGGCACCGTGACCGCGTGCGAGCCGGGCCTCATCACCGTGCACTGCCCGGAGACCGGCGGCGACCTGCTGGTGGACGAGGACGGGCGCGTCGCGCCGGGACAGCGGGTGTGGGTGGCGCTGCGGCCGGAGAAGATCCGCCTCGGCAAGCAGCCGCCGAGCGGCGCGCGCGTCAATCAGCTGCGCGGCATGGTGTGGGAGCTCGGCTACCTCGGCAACCGCTCCACCTACCGCATCAAGACCACCAGCGGCAAGCTGGTGACGGCGTTTTCGCAGAACGAGCGCCGCACGTCCGAGTGGGCGATCGACTGGAGCGACGAGGTGTTCGTGAGCTGGGACGCGGACGCCGCGGTGCTGCTGCAATCATAAGAGAGGGGAGACGCATGTTGAACAAGAACCAGACGACGGCCGGGCTCGGCTCACTCGCGCTCGCGCTGCTGCTCGCAATGCTGCCGCTCGAGGCGCTGCGCGCCGACGATGCCCCCGCCGCCGCGGGCGCCGCACCGCCGGCGGCGGCGCCGGCCGGTGGCGAG
>JASHVF010000273.1 GCA_030039615.1 Gammaproteobacteria bacterium
GCGAGCAGCGCCTCGAACAGGTCGCGGTCCTCGCGGCCGCTCGCGCGCCAGCGCTTCAGCAGATCCACCTGCATCAGGTTCATGGGATCGACGTAGGGGTTGCGCAGCCGGATGGAGCGCTGCATGGTCGGGTCCGAGTCGAGCAGCGCAGCCGTGCCCTTGATGGCGAGCAGCCGCTCGCGGGCCGCCTGATACTCGGCGCGGATGCCGCCGGCGAAGCGCCGCAGCGGCTCGGCGGCGAGCTCCTCGTAGTACTGCGCGATCTCGAGGTCGGCGCGCGCCAGCATGGTCTCGATGTCATCGAGGAGGTTGCGCATGAAGAACCAGCGTGCGTAGATCTCCCGCAGACGCGGCAGCGAGAAGCGCTCGAGCACCGCACCGAGGCCGGCGCCCGCCCCGTACCACTCCGGCAGCATATAGCGTGTCTGCGACCAGGCGAATACCCACGGCACCGGCAGCAGCGTCTCGAGACCTTCGCCCTCGGCGCGATGCACGGGGCGCGAGCCGATCTGCATGCGCTCGATCACGTCGATCGGCGTGATGGCGCGGAAGTACTCGTAGAAGGCCGCGTCCTGATACACCAGGCGCCGGTAGGCCGCGCGGCTCTCGGCGGCGAGCAGCGCCGCGCACTCGAGATGCGCCGGCTCGTCGGCGGCCAGCGTGCCGCGCCGCTGCGCGGCCGTGATGAGCGACAGCGCGTTGAAGGCCCGCTCCAGCGTGCGCATGGCGATCGGCCGCAGGCCATAGCCCTGCTTCACCGTGGCACCCTGCTCGCGCACGCGCAGCACGCCGTCGATCGCGCCGCTCGGCGCCGCCTTCACCAGCGCCTCGATGCGCCCGCCGCCGCGCGCGATGCTGCTGCCGCGCGCGTGGAATACCACCGTCTGCTCGCCGGCCGCGCCGAGTACCCGCGCCAGCTCGCGCTGCGCCTCGTGGATGAGTACGCGCGAGGCGCACGGGCCGGCCTGCTTGTTGCTGTCGGAATAGCCCACCACCACGCACTGCCGCCGTGCGCGTGCCTGCACGTGCCGCCGGTAGAGCGGATCGGCGAGCAGCTCCTGCATGGTCGCGCCGCAGGAGCCGAGCGCCTCCTCGGATTCGAACTGCGGTGCGATGTCGAGCGCCACCTCGCCGGTGCGCTTGTCGTAGGCCGACGCCCAGCGCGCCAGCAGCAGCGCCGCCAGTACGTCGTCGGCGCCGCTGGCGCCGCTCACGATGAAGTAGCCGATGGCCTCCGCCCCATAGCGGTGCCGGCTCTGGACGATGGCCTCGAACACCGCGAGCGAGCGCTTGCCGAGGGCGTCGAGCTCGCGCACCGGGCCGCGGTCACGCGTCAGCGCCTGCGCCAGCAGGTCGCGCCGCTCGCGGCTGTCGCGACTCAGCCAGGCGGCGTCGTCGAAGCCGTAGGCGATCACCTGGTGCAGCACGCTCGCGTGCACCCGCACGTCGAGTGCGGCGAGGTGAAAGCCGAAGGTATCGATGCGCCGCAGCAGCCGTTCGACGTAGAACAGTCCGGCGTTGGCGCCCTTGTTGGCGCGCAGGCTGGCGGCGATCAGCGCCACGTCGGCGCGGAACTGCTGCGGCCCCTCGTAGCCCGCCGCGCGCCCGTCGTAGGCGTGGCGCAGCCGCTCGCCGATCTGCGCCAGGAAGAGCCGATAGGGCATGCGCTCGTGATGCACGTGCGGGGCGTCGCGCGCCGCCGGCAGCAGCGTGGTGTAGCGCTCGATGCGCTTTTGCAGCTCGGCCGATATGCCGACGCGGCTCGCGCTCTGCGACAGGCGCTGCGCCAGGCTCTGGCACTCGGCGAAGTAGCGGTTGACCAGCGCCTGCTGCTGGCGCGCCAGGCTCTCGCGGATGGTCTTGGCGTGCACGTCGGGATTGCCGTCGGTATCGCCTCCGGCCCACGAGCCGAAGTGCAGGATCGCCGGAATCCGCAGCGTCGCCGGGTCGGCGCCGTACACCTTGGCGAGCGCTTGCGCGATCTCCTCGTAGAATCCCGGTACGGCCTGGTAGAGGATCTCGAGCAGGTAGAACAGGATCTGCTCGCGCTCGTCGGCCACGCTGAGCCGCTCGCGCGGCAGCTCCTCGGTCTGCCAGGCCGCGGTCATCTCCATGCGGATGCTGCTCCACAGGTTGCGCTGCTGGGTCGGCGTGAGCGCCGGGTCGAGGCGCTCGAGCAGCCGCTGCGCGATGCGCTGCTGCTTGCGCAACAGCGTGCGGCGGTTCGCGTCGGTCGAGTGGGCGGCGAACACCATGCCGATCGACAGACCGCCGATCAGCTCGAGCACCGCCTCGAGCGACCAGCCGTCGCGCTTCAGGGCGGCGACGGCGTCCTCGACACCCTCGGGCTGCGGGCGCTCACTGTCCTTGACGAAGTAGTCGCGGCGCCGCCGGATGCGATGCACCTTCTCGGCGAGATTGACCGCCTGGAACCAGCTGGAGAAGGCCCGCACCAGATCGCGCGCCAGCGCCGGCGGCCGGTCGCGTACGCAGGCGGCGAGCTCGACGCGCGAGGCGCTCTCGCCGGCGCGCCCGCGGATCGCGGCCAGGCGGTCGAGCTCCACCAGTTGAAACAGCTGCTCGCCGCCCTGTTCGCGCAGGATCTCGCCCACCAGCGCGCCGAGCGCGCGCACGTCGTCGCGCAGTGGCTCGTGCTTGGGCGGAAAGTGGATGTCGCCGCGGTTCACCCGCTGTTCCAGCGGTTGGCGCGCGCCGCGAAGTCCGCACGCTGCGGGCGCACCACGCAGAAGCGCTGCCCGGTGGGCGCCTCCATCACGTACCAGCTGCGCACCGGGCCGACGCGCCGCGCGCCCAGCTTCTCGAGGCGGGCCACCTCGGCCTCGATGTCGTCGGCCTCGATGTCGAGGTGCACGCGGCTCTCGTGCTGCACCCGCTGCACCTCGAGGTGCGGCTGATCGTCGGCGGTGGCGAGCAGCCGGTACTGCTCATCCTCCGGCGCCGCCGAGGGGCGCAGCGCGAGCCCGAGCGCCTCGCTCCAGAAGCGCGCGGCCGCCTCGAGGTCGTCGCTGCGACAGTCGATGATGAATCCGGCGAGTCGGCTCTTGTGCATGGGAAGTTCCGGCACCTGCGGCGGCGGTGGTGCGCACATTGTAGCGCCGCGAGCCGGTCGCATAGCGCCGCCGCTCCCGGTAACATCGGCGCGTGGCTCGCCCCGCACTGATCCGGCTGGTTGCGCTCCTTGCGGGATCGATGCGCGCTCTCTCGGCCCCCAGCCTGGCCGACACGCCGGCCGACCTCGTGTTACTGCACGGCAGGATCCACACCCAGGATGCGGGCCGGAGCATCGCGCAGGCCCTCGCGGTCCGTGGCAACACGATCATCGCCGTAGGAACCGATGAGTCGGTGAGCCCTTACATCGGGGCGCGCACTCGCGCCCTCGACCTGCGCGGTCGGGTCGTGCTCCCGGGCATCATCGACGCACACGTGCATCCGGCCGAAAGCGCCCAGGATCTCGACAAGTGCAGCCTGCACGATGAGTCCCTCTCACCCGCGGACATCAAGCGAAAGGTGGCCGCGTGCCTCAGGGAGGAGCCGGCCCGACACGCACCATGGTTCGAGGTCGTCATGGTGAATGCGTCGGCGCTGACGCTCACGCGAGCGGATCTCGATGAAATGTCGGCGCGGCGGCCGCTGCTCCTCGAAAGCGACGATGGGCACACCGCCTGGGCCAACTCGGCGGCGCTGCGCGCCGCCGGCATCGATGCGCGCCGCAGGGACCCCGTCGGCGGGCGCATCGAGCGCGATGCCGACGGCCGTCCCACCGGTACGCTGCGCGACGTGGCCGCCGAGATCGTGGCCGCCGCGAAGCCCGCGCCCAGCCTCGCTTTCGAGGCCGGACTGCTCGATCGGGCATTGCGGGCGATGCGCGCGAGCGGCATCACCTCCGTGCAGGACGCGGATACCGACGAGCATCTGATGCGTCTCTACAAGCGGCTCTATGACGAGCACCGCCTCGACATGCGGGTACGTGCCAGCTTCGGGCTGAAGCGTACCGACCGCTCGGCCGCGACCCTGATCGGCGAGGCGGGCAGATTCCGCACGCGCTGGGCCATCGACCCGGAGCATTTGCGCGCCGACGCGATCAAGATCTTCGCCGACGGCGTCATCGAGCATCCCTCGCAGACGGCGGCACTGCTCGAGCCCTACCTGGATGCCGCGGGGCGCCCGACCGCGGATCGCGGTCCCACGTACTATCCTCAGGAGCACCTGAACGCCATCGTCGCGGCGGCAGACGCCGCCGGCTTCACCGTGCACGTTCACGCGATCGGCGATCGTGCGGTGCGCTCCGCGCTCGATGCCTTCGCCTATTCACGACAGCGCAACGGAGCGCTCGACAACCGCGATCAGATCGCGCATCTGGAGCTGGTCGATCCGCAGGACTTCGCGCGCTTTCACGCGCTCGGCGTGATCGCCAATTTCCAGCTGCTGTGGGCCGAGCGTGACCCCTATATCGTCGCGGGCACGCTCGCCTACATCGGGCCGGAGCGCTCGCGCTACCTCTATCCGGCGCGCTCGCTGCTCGATGCGGGCGCATTGATCGCGGGCGGCAGCGACTGGGGCGTGAGCAGCTTCGATGCCTTCGAGGCGATGGAGCACGGCGTCACCCGCTGCGAGGCGCGCGGCCGCGAGCCGCTGCTCCCGGAGCAGAGCCTGCCGCTGCAGGTGATGCTCGATGCGTACACGATCAACGCCGCCTACGCGCTCAAGCAGGAGCGCTTCACGGGGAGTCTGGAGAGCGGCAAGCGCGCCGATTTCATCGTCATCGACCGGGACATCTTCGCGATCGACCCGTTCACCCTGCATGAAACGCGTGTCGACCTGACCTATCTCGACGGACGCGAGGTGTACGCCGCGGCGCGTTGACCGGGAGCCTGCGACGCATGTCGGGCGCCTTGGGTTACCATAGCGGCGGCGAGGGATCGAAACCGGCACATGCAGAGCCTCCCGACCGAACTTGCGCGTAGCGCGCTGGATGCCGCGCCTGACGCCATGATCATCATCGATGAGTCAGGCGCGATCCGCTTTGCCAACCGACAGGCATCGGCGCTGTTCGGCTATCCGCACGAGGATATCATCGGCAGGCCGGTCGAATATCTGATGCCGGAGCGCTTTCGCAAGCGCCACCTGTCGCTGCGCGAGGCGTACGCCAGCAGTGCGCGCCTGCGCCCGATGGGTGCGGGGCTGAGCCTCTTTGGACGGCGATGCGACGGTACGGAGTTTCCGGTCGAGATCAGCCTCAGCCCCATCGATGACGGGGGTCGCGTGCTGGTGGCTGCGGCAATACGCGATGTTACGGATCGCAAGCGCGTCGAGGCCGAGCTCAGCGCACAGCTCGAGGATATGCGCGACCTGCGCGACATGAGCGCACGGCTCGTCGAGGCGGCCGATCTCCCCGGGATCCTCGAGGAGGTTCTGGACGCCAGTATTGCCCTGCTGGGGGCGGATTTCGGCAACATTCAGCTGTGCGATCCGGCGACGGGGATGCTGAAGATCGTGGCGCAGCGCGGATTCTCCCCGGCCTTTCTCGAGCACTTTGCCAGCGTCGATATCAATGAGCCGTCGGCCTGCGGCCGCGCGCTGCGGGCCGGCGAGCGAGTCATCATCGAGGATGTCGCAGCGGAGCCGGGCTATCTGCCCCATCGCGACATCGCGGCGCGCAGCGGCTACCGGGCCGTTCAGTCGACCCCGATTCGCGGCCGTGAGGGGATCGTCAGGGGGATGCTGTCCACGCATTTTCGCAACCCGCATCGTCCCTCGGACCGGGAACTGCAGCTGACGGATATTTATCTGCGTCTGGTCGCCGAGCTCGTCGCGCGCGCTCAGGACGAAGAGGTCGTGCGCTCGGCGCGCGATCTGGCCAATCGGGCGAACCAGGCGAAGAGCCGCTTCCTGGCGACGGCCAGCCACGATCTGCGGCAGCCGCTGCAGACACTTTCGCTCCTCAACGGAACGCTGCGCCGGATCTCGATGGATCCGGCGGGCAAGGAGGCACTCGCGCAGCAGGAGCTGGCGATCTCGAGCATGTCGCGACTTCTCAATGCGCTGCTCGACATCAGCAAACTCGAGTCGGGCGCCGTGAAACCCGATCCCACCGACTTCACGGTCGGCGTACTGTTCGAGGAGCTGCGGCAGGAGTTCGCAGGCCTGGCGAACAACAAGGGCCTGACGCTCAGGGTGATGGCCTGCGAGGATTCGGTCCACAGCGACCCTTCGCTCGTCGGACAGATCCTGCGCAACCTGATCGCGAACGCCATCAAGTACACGCGCGCCGGCTGGGTGGCGTTGCGTTGCGAGCACGAGCCGGCCTGCGTACGCATCGAAGTCCTCGATACCGGCATCGGCATACCCGCGGAGCAGCTGCGCTACATCTACGACGAGTTCTACCAGGTCGGGGTCCCCCCCAACACCACGCGCGAAGGCTACGGCCTGGGCCTGAGCATCGTGCAGAGGCTGGTGGCTCTCCTCGAGGTCAAGCTGGAGGTGCAGTCGGAGGTCGGCAAGGGCTCGATGTTCGCTCTTACATTGCCGGCCAGTCAGGGAGCAGCACGCCCGTCGGCTCGTATCGAGCCGGAACCGCCGGCCAGTCAGCGGCAGGCGCATGACCGCGTTCTCCTGGTCGAGGACGATCCGGCGGTACTCGGAGCGACCCGAATGCTGTTGAAGAGCGATGGCTATGAGGTCATCGCGGCGGCCACGATGAGAGAGGCGTTGCAGCGGGTGAGAGAAGACGTGCGCATCGATTTGCTCGTGACCGACTACCACCTGGGCGATGGGGAGACGGGCACCGAGGTGATCGCCGCGCTGCGCGCGGAACTTGGCCGAGGGCTCAAGGCCGTGCTCATGACGGGCGACACATCGTCCGCGATCAAGGAGCTCCCGCGCGATCCCCTGGTGCGCGTGGTGAGCAAACCGGTCAACGCGGACGATCTGCTGGCCATGCTCCGTGCGTTGATGGAGTCCTGAGCATCCCCGCCATCGCCGCCGGGATTCAGCCGATCTCGAATCCCGCCCGGGTGAGTGTGTAGATGCGCTGGGCCGGATCGAGAATGACCCACCCCTGCTGCGTCGCGTATCTCAACCCGGCCCTGATATCTTCGACCGCCAGCCCGCGAGCCTCGAACGCGGTACGCAGAGATCTCTCATAGGCGAAATCACCGGGCCGCAGCTTCAGATCCTCGACCAGCGATTCGAGCATCTCTCTGGCGACGCGTTCCGCAACGGCAGGGATCCCGGCAGAAAAGCGGCTGACGTCATCCATTGCGCACCCCCGACCACATACAGTGGAGCGGCACGCAGGCTAGCCAGGGTAACTACGGGCGTGGACGGCTTCAAAGAGCCGACCGGCAAGAGCGCCGTCAGCCCGGACACTGTGCGCGCAATCGTCCGCATACGCAAACCGTCGCCTGAGAGTTGCGCCGGCCGGGCGCCCGGCTGTTCTGTGCCGGCTACCCGGCCAGCAGCACCGCTTCGGCGCGCTCGAGCTCGTCCGGCTGACCGTAGATCACGACGATATCGCCTTCGTGCAGCACGGTGGCCTCCGCCGGGTCGCGTCCGAGGATTCCCTGGCGGCGCACTCCGGTGAAAGTCACGGTGACGCCGCGGCCGCGCAGGTCGGCGAGCGTGCGCCCCACGCCCCAGGCACCCGGCGGCACCACCACGGACTTGAGCTCCTCGCCGCTCTCGCCGAGCTCGTCGCTCGGGCCGGGATCACCGCGGCGCACGATGTTGCGCAGCACCGCGTAGCGGCTGCTGCGGATCTCGCCGAGCGTGCGCACTACGCGCGGCACGGGCACGTGCAGCAGCATCAGCACGTGCGACACCAGCATCAGGCTCGCCTCGAAGGTCTCGGGGACCACGTCGGTGGCGCCCGCGTCCTTGAGCTCCTTGAGCCGCGCGTCGTCCGCGGTGCGCACCAGCACCGGCACCTCGGGCCGCACGCGGCGCACGCTGCGCAGGATGCCGAGCGAGGTCGAGGGATCCGAGAAGCTGATGACCACGGCGCTGGCGTGGTCGAGGCCCGCCTTGGCGAGCAGCTCCTCGTCGGCGGAATCGCCATAGATCACCGGGTCGCCCGCCTGGCGTGCGGCGCGGATGCGCGCCGGATCTAGGTCGAGCGCGATGTACTCGAAGCCCTGCGACTCGAGCACGCGCGCGACGTTCTGGCCGACGCGCCCGAAGCCGCAGAGGATCACGTGCTCGCGGCGGGCGATGCCGCCGGTGGCGGCGTCCTCGCGCTCGCTCGCCGTGGCGGTCGGTGCGTGCTCGCGCAGCAGCGCGCGCGCCACGCGCTTGTTGTTGTTGAGGATGAAGGGCGACAGCACCATCGACAGCACGATCGCGACCACCAGCGGCTCGCCGACCGTCTCGGGCACCAGCCCGGCCTCGAGCAGGATGGTGCACAGTGCGACGCCGAACTCGCCGCCGATCGAGATGACGATGCCGGTGCGCAGCGCCTTGAAGCGCGAGCTGGTGAAGGGGCGCGCCACCAGTGCCGCGATCGCCGCCTTGAGCGGCACCATGGTCACGAGCAGCAGCGTCACCAGCGGCAGCTCGTGGGCCACGAGCTTCAGGTCGAGCAGCATGCCGACCGAGATGAAGAACAGGCCGAGCAGGATGTCGCGGAACGGACGGATCACCGCCTCGATCTGGTGCCGGTACTCGGTCTCGGCGAGCATCATGCCGGAGAGGAAGGCGCCGAGTGCGAACGACAGCCCCGCGACGTGCGAGATCCATGCGGAGGCCAGCGCCACCAGCAGCACCGTGAGCGTGAACAGCTCGCGCAGGCGGCTGTGGGCGATCTCGTGAAACAGCGGCCGCAGCAGCCAGCGGCCCGCCGCCAGCACCGCGCCGATCGACAGCACGCCGCCGAGCACCGCCACCAGGCTCTGGCCCAGGTTGAAATGGTCCGCGCCCTCGGCGAGCGCCGCCGCCAGCGCCAGGAACGGCACGAACGCCAGGTCCTGGAACAGCAGCATGCTGAAGGCGAGCCGCCCGTGGGTGCGGTTGAGCTCGGCGCGCTCGGTGAGCTGCTGCAGCAGAATCGCGGTCGAGCTCATCGCGACGGCGCCGCCCAGCACGATCGCCGGCAGCCAGGGAACCCCGAAATGATGAGCGATGAGCGCGCACAGGCTGCCGGTGGCGGTGACTTGCAGGCCGCCGAGCCCGAACACCTCGCCGCGCATCGCCAGCATGCGCGGCAGCGAGAACTCGAGCCCGAGCGTGAACAGCAGGAAGGCCACCCCGAGCTCGGCCAGCAGGCGCGTCGTGCCCGAGTCGGAGACCACGCCGAGCGCATGCGGACCGAGCAGCAGCCCCAGCACCAGGTAGGCGAGCGCGGTCGGCAGACCGAGCCGGCGCACCAGCGTCACGAGGAACACCGAGCCCGCGAGCAGCAGCAGAACCTGGGATAGCGGGGCGATCATTCCCGCCAACTTAGACTGCGCTGCGTTGCAAGCGCAACGTGGGCGCATCCCGCGGCGCCGTGCGCCCTGTCAGCCGCGATGGGTTTGGGCGCGCCCGCGATGCGTCACCCGCCTCGGTCGAGGCGCGGTGCGAAGCGGCTTGGTCAGATCCCCGACTGCCAGGTGCTCGGCATGCCGGCGCGGCCGATGGCGTCCTCGATCAGGAGACACGCATCGCGCGCCTCCGGCTGCGCGCGCAGGCTCCGTGCGATGGAGTTGAGGAAGCGGCACATGATCGCCAGATTCGGGTGGCTGGTGTGCAGCTGCTCCTCGACACTATCGATCGCTTCGCACAGGTCTTCCTGATCGCAGATCGGGAACGTCATGCTCGTGACGGCATGTTGTACGGACACCAGCGCCTGATGTATCGCGGCCTGTTGCTCCCCGTCCATGGGAGAGAATTTGAACCCTTTGGCCGCACCCTGCAAGCCCCGCGGCGGGTCGTGGCGGCCGCCGCGGGACGGCCCGCAAAAAACAAAGAGCCCCGCCTTTTGAAGGGCGGGGCTCCTCGAAGTGGAACAGAAAATGCTTACTTCGGCGGCGTGCTCGAGGACGAATCCGTCGACGCCGGCTTCGTGTCGGTGCTCTTCTTGTGCTTGTGCGTCTTCTTCTTCGGAGTCGCAGTCGAGGACTTGTCCGAGCTGGACGACGAAGCAGGAGTTGCGGCCGGGGTCGAAGCCGGGGGCGTCGACTGGGCGAAGGCCGGGCCGGCGATCAGAGCCAGGGCGATGACGGGAATGAGCTTCTTAAACATGTGGTCTCCAGAAAGAATTGAGTGTGCGTTGGGTGCGCGAAGCGGCCGTATTATTACCCGATTCCCCGCGCGCAAGGCCCATATGACCGCAAAGTAATGTTGCCCGCGGCGCATGCGTAAGCGATTGATCCTGAAGGCGAATTCAATCTGAACGCGGGCTGAAGCGTGCTCAGTGTCCGCCAAAGGAGACGAGCGTCTTCACGGGCACGCCGAGCGCGGTGAGTTTCCCCGAGCCGCCGAGATCGGGCAGGTCGACGATGAAGCAGCCCGCCAGCACGCGCGCGCCGAGCGAGCGCAGCAGCTCGACGGCCGCGGTAGCGGTGCCGCCGGTCGCGATCAGGTCGTCGACCAGAATGATGTCTTCGCCGCGACCGACGGCGTCGCGGTGCATCTCCATCGCGTCGACACCGTATTCGAGCGAGTACGCGACACGCACCGTCGCGTGCGGCAGCTTGCCCTTCTTGCGGATCGGTACGAAACCCGCGCCGAGGCGCTGCGCCATGGCACCGCCGAGTATGAAACCGCGTGCCTCGATGCCGGCGATGCGGCTGACTCCGGCCTCGAGCCACGGCTGCGACAGCAGCTCGATGACGCTGTGGAACGCGCGCGCGTCACCGAGCAGCGTCGTGATGTCGCGAAACATGACGCCGGGCTTCGGGTAATCGGCGATCGTGCGGATTGCCGCGCCGATCTCCGCGGGCGTGAGCAGCTGCATGGCGGGCAACTCTACTCCTCAGCCGGCGCGCCGCCACACCAGGGTCCGGTTGTTGGCCGGCATCGCATGGTCGGCGATGAGCTCGAGGCCGGCGGCGGCCGCGAGCGGTGCGAGCGCCTCGCAGTCGCGGATAGCGCTCGCCGGGTCGCGCTCGCGCAGCTGACGATCGAACGCGGCGTTACTTTCGCTGGTGTAGGCACCGCGATAGCGGAACGGACCGTAGACGCACAGTACACCGGGCGCCGCGAGCGCCGCGCCCACGCCGCGGAAGAAGTCCTCGACCGCCTCCCACGCCATGATGTGCAGCGTGTTGGCGCTGAACACGGCGTCGACGCCTGCGACCGGCCAGGGTCGCTCGCGCACGTCGAGCGCGATCGCGGGCCGCAGGTTCGGCGGGCCCTCGAGCCGGATACGCTCCGCGAGCGGACCGAGCTCGGCGCCGCGCTCGCTCGGCTGCCAGAGGAGGTGCGGCAGGTGGCGCGCGAAATGCACCGCATGCTGACCGGTGCCGCTGCCGATCTCGAGCACCGTGCGGCTCCCGGCCAGGGTGCCGGTGAGTACCTCGAGGATAGGGCCCTTGTTGCGCTCGCAGGCTGCGGAGACGGCCAGCATCGCCGCAAGTCTGCGACAATGTCGCCATGCAAGCCATAGACGCACTGGTGACGCGCCGCTCGGCCACCACCCTGACGGAGCCCGCGCCGGATGCGGGCGCGCTGCAACTGATCTTCGCGAGCGCGGTGCGTGCGCCCGACCACGGGCGATTGCGCCCGTGGCGCTTCGTGGTGATACAGGGGGCGGCGCGCGCGCATTTCGGCGAGCTGCTGGCCGCGCACCTCGCGCGCACCCAGCCCGGCGCGAGCCCCGAGTCGCTGCAGCGCGAGCGTGCCAAGGCGCTGCGCGCGCCGCTCATCGTCGTGGTCGCCGCGCACGTGAACCAGGCGGTGAAGATTCCACCGCTCGAGCAGCTGCTGTCGGCGGGGGTCGCGGCCGGCAACATCATGCTGGCGGCGCTTGCCCTCGGCTACAACGCCATGTGGAAGACCGGCGACGCCGCCTACGACGCCGCGCTCGCCGCGGCGCTCGGCTTCGGGCCCGCGGACACGATCGTCGGCTTCCTCTACCTCGGCACCGAAGCCGCCAGGCCGAGTACCGTGCGCGGCGAGTGGCAGGATCTGGTGCGCGAGTGGCACGGCCCTGCCGTATGATGCGCGCCTTTCGTTCGCGCTGAAGGCGTCCCCGGCGATGAGGTTGCTGTTGTGTATGGCGGCGCTCGCCGCCCTGGGGGGCTGCGCCGCCCGTGCCGCCAAGGAGGATCCCGTGTCCGCTGTCCCCGCCGCCGTCGTGCTCCCGGTCGATCCGCCCGCGCCGCCGGCGCCGTCCGCGCCCGGCGCCGCCGCGCACGCCGTCATCGGGGATTTCGGCGTCGATCTCGCCGCGGGCGATCGCCGGGTGCGTCCGGGCGATGATTTTTTCGCCTATGCGAACGGCTCCTGGTACGACAGTTTCGTGATCCCGGCGGACCACTCGAGCTACGGGCCATTCAACGAGCTCGAGGAAATCTCCACCGAACGCGTGCGCACGATCATCGAGGCGGCCGCGGCCGCGCATCCCTCCGCCGGCACGCCCGAGCAGCAGATCGGCGACTACTACGCGAGCTTCATGGACAGCGAGGCGATCGAGGCGAACGGACTCGCGCCCGTCGAGGCGGACCTGAAGCGCATCGCCGCGGCCGGCTCGCGCGAGGCGCTGGCGCGGCTGTTCGGCCTGCCCGGGTTCGCCTCACTGTTCGACGTCGATCTGCCGGCGGATTTCAGCAATCCCGATCGCTACGCGGTCGTGATCAGCGAGTCGAGCCTCGGGCTCCCCGACCGCGACTACTACCTGAGCGAGGATCAGCAGCTCAAGGCGCTGCGTGACAAGTACCAGGCCTACGTCGCCGAGCTGCTCGGTCTCGCCGGCATCGAGGATGCCGCCGCCAAGGCGCGCGACATCCTTGCCTTCGAGACCGCGGCGGCGCGGGTGCAGTGGCCGCTCGAGAAGCGCCGCGACGTCGAGGCCGCCTGGAACCCGCGCACCCGGCAGCAGCTGCTCGCCTACGCCCCCGGCTTTCCCTGGGAGGCGTTCCTCGATGCGGCGCAGCTCGGCACGCGCGAGCAGCTGGTGCTCGCCGAGCTCACCGCCATCCGCGATCTCGCCGAGCTGTTCGCCCGTACCCCGGTGGCGACGCTGCAGGCATGGCTCACCTTCCAGTACCTCAACGGCCGCGCGTCCTACCTGCCGCGGCGCTTCGACGCCGCGCACTTCGCCTTCTACGGGCGTGCGCTGCACGGACAGCCCGAGGATCTCGAGCGCTGGAAGCGCGCGGTGGAGGAGGTGAATGCGGCGCTCGGCGAGCCGGTCGGACGGCTGTACGTGGCGAGGTACTTCCCGCCCGAGTCCAAGGCCAGAATGCTGGCGCTGGTGGGCGACCTGCTGGCCGCACTCAGCGAGCGCATCGATGCGCTCGACTGGATGACCACCGAGACCAAATCACGCGCCCACGAGAAGCTCGCCACCTTCGCCCTCAAGATCGGCTACCCCGACACCTGGAAGGACTACTCGACGCTCGTGATCCGTCGCGACGACCTGATCGGCAACGTGCGGCGCGCGGCCGAATGGCACTGGAATTACGAGGTGGCGCGCCTCGACAAGCCTGTGGATCGGCTCGAGTGGCAGATGAATCCGCAGGACATCAACGCCTACTACAACCCCTCCAACAACGAGGTGGTGTTCCCGGCGGCGATCCTGCAGCCGCCGTTCTTCGATCCCAACGCCGACGCCGCCGTCAACTACGGCGCCATCGGCGCGGTGATCGGTCACGAGATCGGCCATGGGTTCGACGACCAGGGGCGCAAGTTCGGCCCCGACGGCGCCCTTGAGGACTGGTGGACGCCGCAGGATGCCGCCGTCTTCAAGGAGCGTACCGCGCGTCTCATCCGCGAGTACTCGGCATTCGAGGCGCTGCCGGGACTCAAAGTGAACGGCGCCAACACGGTCGGCGAGAACATCGGCGACCTGGGCGGCCTCAACATGGCCTACGAGGCCTATCTGCTCTCATTGCACGGCGCGCCGGCGCCGCTGATCGACGGGCTGAGCGGCGCGCAGCGCTTCTTCCTCGGCTACGCACAGGTGTGGCGCAGCAAATACCGCGACGGCGCACTGCGCGAGCTGGTGTTGTCCGACGTGCACAGCCCCGACCGCTTCCGCGTCAACGGCCCGTTGCCGAACATCGACGCCTGGTACGAGGCCTTCGGCGTGCAGCCGAGCGACAGGCTCTACATCAAGCCCGAGGATCGGGTCAGGATCTGGTAGAGGCGGGCGCGACGGAGGCAGGCGCGAGGAGGGCTCACGAGCGCGAAAATGTTCATTTCGGGGGCGTGCGCGGCATGGATGCCGCGCCCGCAGCCTCCAGGGAAGGATTCACGGCGTCCCCGAAATGAATATTTCGCGATCGGGAGCGTCCCTCACGGCTTGACCACCGCCAGTATCACGATCGCAATCAGCAGCACCCCGGGCACCTCGTTGAACAGCCGATACCAGCGCTGCGAGCGCACGACGCCGGCGGCGAGCTCCCCGATCAGCGCGCGGCACCACAGGTGGTAACCGATCAGCGCCAGCACCAGCAGCAGCTTGATGCGCAGCCAGCCGAAGCCGAGGTAGACCGGGGCCGCGGCGATCATCGCCACGCCGAACAGCACCGCGCCGATCGCGCCGATCGTCATGATGCCGTACAGCCGCCGCTCCATGACCGCAAAGCGCGCGCGCCCCTGCGGCTCGGGTGTCGCGGCGTGGTACACGAACAGGCGCGGCAGGTAGAACAGTCCCGCGAACCAGGCCACCACGAAGACAATGTGGAAAGATTTGAGCCACAGCATAGCCGCACTTGCCCCGCTGCCCTGCGCGCGATTCTAGCGAGCCGCGGGCGGGGAAGGCGAACGCGGCGCCGCCTCTGGTAGCATCACGGGCCCGTAAGTCCGTGCCCCAACCCCCATCATCATGTCCACGACGCCGGCCGCCGCCTCCGCTCCCTTCCCCAGCAACATCGAGATCGCGCAGCAGGCGCGCATGCGTCCCATCCAGGAACTGGCGCAGGAGCGCCTCGGCATCCCGGCGGCGAGCCTCGAGCCCTACGGCCACTACAAGGCGAAAGTCTCGCTCGACTACGTCGCGCAGCTCGACGGCAAGCCCGAAGGCAAGCTGATCCTGGTGACCGCGACCTCGCCGACGCCGGCGGGGGAGGGCAAGACCACCACCACCGTCGGCCTCGGCGATGCGCTCAATCTGCTCGGCAAGCGCGCCATACTGTGCCTGCGCGAGCCGGCGCTGGGCCCGGTGTTCGGCGTCAAGGGCGGCGCGGCCGGCGGCGGCTATTCGCAGGTGGTCCCGATGGAGGACATCAACCTGCATTTCACCGGCGACTTCGCCGCCATCGCCGCCGCCAACAACCTGCTGGCGGCGATGATCGACAATCACGTCTACCAGGGCAACACGCTCGGCTTCGACGTGCGGCGTGTCGCCTGGCGGCGCGTGGTCGACATGAACGACCGGGCGCTGCGCCAGATCGTCGTCGGGCTCGGCGGCACCGCCAACGGCGTGCCGCGCGAGGACGGCTTCGATATCGTCGTGGCCTCCGAGGTGATGGCGATCCTGTGCCTTGCGAACTCGCTCGCCGACCTCAAGGAGCGCCTCGGCCGCATCGTAGTCGGCTATCGCGCCGACCAGCAGCCGATCCTGGCGCGCGATCTGCGGGCGCACGGCGCCATGGCCGCGGTGCTCAAGAGCGCGCTTGCGCCCAACCTGGTGCAGACGCTCGCCAACAACCCGGCCTTCATCCACGGCGGCCCGTTTGCCAACATCGCGCACGGCTGCAACTCGGTGATCGCGACCCGCACGGCGCTCAGGCTGGCCGACTACGTGGTGACCGAGGCCGGCTTCGGTGCCGACCTGGGCGCGGAGAAGTTCGTCGACATCAAGTGCCGCAAGTCGGGCCTGCGGCCGAGCGCGGCGGTGATCGTCACTACGGTGCGCGCGCTCAAGTATCACGGCGGCGTCGAGCTCGCGGATCTCAAGGCCGAGAATCTCAAGGCGCTCGATCACGGCATCGTCAATCTCGAGCGCCACATCGACAACGTACGCCATCGCTACGGCCTGCCGTGCGTGGTGGCGATCAACCGCCGCTTCGACGACACCGAGGCGGAGCTGCGGCTGGTGATCGAGCGCATCGCGCCGCAGGACGTGCGCGTCATCCCCTCGACCCATTTCACCGACGGCGGGCGCGGCGCGCGCGATCTGGCGCGCGAGGTGGTGCGGCTGTGCGAGCAGCCGAACGGCTTCACCTACGTCTACGAGGACGACTGGTCGCTGTGGGACAAGATGAAGGCGATCGCCACCAAGGTCTACCACGCGAGCGACATCACCGCGGACACCAAGGTGCGCGCCCAGATCCGCCAGCTGCAGGAGAGCGGCTACGGCCGCTACCCGGTGTGCGTCGCCAAGACGCAGTACTCCTTCTCGACGGACCCGAAACTGCGCGGCGCACCCTCGCACCACGTGGTCAACATCCGCGAGGTGCGGCTCGCCGCCGGCGCGGAGTTCGTCATCATGATCTGCGGCGACGTCATGACGATGCCGGGGCTCCCCAAGGTGCCGGCGGCCAACAGCATCGACATCGACGAACGCGGCCGCATCACCGGGCTCTTCTAGGGGAACAGGCGGCCGGCCATGCCCTTCTGCGAGGCCGATCCCTGGAGACTGCAGTACTTCGAGGGAGTCGCGTGCCCGCCGGGGCTGCGCATTCCGACCGAGGACCCGGACGCCTGGCAGTGGAATCCGGCACACCGCTGGGTCTACAACAAGCTGCTGGTGGCCGAGTCCCAGGGACTCGAGTGCGCGCCCCACGGCGTGCGGCCGCCGTTCTTTCCGGTGTTCAGCAAGCCGCTCATCAACCTGCACGGCATGGCGGTCGGCAGCCACGTGCTGCGCGATCTGGCGACCTACGAGCGCGAGGAGACCGCCGGGCACTTCTGGATGCGGCTGCTCGAGGGCGAGCACGTCAGCACGGATATCGCCGTGGTGCGCGGCCGCACACCCTGGTTCCGCCATTGCCTCGGCACGCCGGCCCCCGGCGGCACCTTCGACTACTGGACGATCGAGGCGGGTGCACGCGCGCCGCTCGAGCGCTACCTCGGCGACTGGGCGGGTCGGCAGCTCGCCACCTACACCGGCATGCTCAATGCCGAGACCATCGGCGGCCGCATCATCGAGACGCATCTGCGGGTGACCGACCAGTGGCCGGATCTCTACGAGGGCGGTTGGCTCGACTCCGTGGTGGGGCTCTATCACGAAGGCCGCTGGCGTGCGCCGGGCGGGGAGCGCCGCGTCGGCTACAGCCTCGTGCTCTTCGGGCCGCACGGCCCGCAGTACCGTCATCCGCCCGCGGCGCTCGTCGCCGAGGTGCGCCGCATGCCGCACGTGCGCAGCGTGCAGATCACCTTTCACGAGGACCGCCCGGCCGGCGCGCACGCCATGCCGCCGGGCGGCTTCCGCCTCGCCGTGCTCAACTGCACCGATCTCGAGGCGGGCAGGGCGGCGCGTGCGCGGCTGGCGGCGGCCTTCGGCCTGTGACTACTCCGGCGGCCGATCGCCGCCGAACCCGAGATGCTCGAGTGTCATGAGCGCCGCATCCCCCGGATGCACGGCGGGGGGCCGCGGTTTACACGTACACGGATGGCACCGCAGAATCCTCCGATGCCACGGAACCGGACCGCTTCGGGGCGGCGCGCACCGCGCCGCATCCTCGTCATCGACATCGGCGGCACGCACGTCAAGTACCGCCTCAACGGCCGCGGTCCCATCGGCAAGTTCGCCTCGGGACCGAAGCTCGGGCCGCAACGCATGGTGCGCAAGCTCCTGAAGCGCACCGCGCGGCTGCGCTATGACGCGGTGTCCATCGGCTATCCGGGGCTGGTATTTCGCGGACGCATCGCGGGCGAGCCCCACAATCTCGCTCCGGGCTGGACCGGCTTCGACTTCGAGGCAGCCTTCGCGAGGCCCGTGCGGATCGTGAATGACGCCGCCATGCAGGCGATCGGCAGCTACCGCGGCGGCCGCATGCTGTTTCTCGGTCTCGGCACCGGGCTCGGCGCCTCGCTCATCATCGACGGCGTCGTCGAGCCCACCGAGATCGGCCATATGCCCTTTCGCCGCGCACGCACCTACGAGGAATACCTCGGCGAGCGCGGCCGCCGGCGGCTTGGCACGCGCGCCTGGCGCAAGGCGGTCGCCGCAGTGGTGGCGCAGCTTCGCGCCGCGCTCGAGGTCGACTACGTCGTGCTCGGGGGCGGCAACGCCGCACGCCTGAAGAAACTCCCGCCGGGCGCGCGGCGCGGCGACAACCGCAACGCCTTCGTCGGCGGCGTGCGCCTGTGGCACGATCGCGGCGGCCCGTTCGGCCGCGCCGGCGCGCTGGGGCAGCGATGAGCGCCGCGCCGGGCGGACCGGGGCTCTCTCCCACCTGGAGCAGCAGCGACAAGGAGATGGTCGGCTGCACGCTCGGGACCTCGCGCCTGTGGTTCACGGTCGGCGGCGGCATCATCAACGAGGTCTATTACCCGCGGGCCGATATTCCGCAGATCCGCGACCTCGGCTTCATCGTCGGCGACGGTGCCGGCTTCTGGGTCGAGGTGAAGCGCATATGGCGCCATGAGCTGCGGCTTGCGAACCTGGCCGCCCCGGCGGTGAGGATCGTCCACCGCCACGAGCGCTTCGAGCTCGTGCTGCGCGTGACTCCCTGCCAGGATCGCGACGTGCTCCTGATCGAGGTGACGCTCACGGGCGAGCCGGGCCTCAGGCCCTACGCACTGCTTGCGCCGCACCTCGGCGGCACGGGCCTCAACAACCGCGCTGCCGTGGTCGACTACGGCGGGCGGCGTGCGCTCACGGCCGAGCAGGGGCCGTTCGGTCTTGCGCTGGTCGCGGCCACGCCGACCCAGGGCGAAGCCTTCACCCGTGCCGGCGCCGGCTACGTGGGCGAGAACGACGGCTGGCAGGACTTCAGCAAGCACGGCGCCATGACCTGGGAGTACACCGAGGCGGGTCCGGGGAACGTCGCGCTGCTCGGTGAGCTGCCGCGCGAGTCGGTGCTGGCGCTCGGTTTCGGCAGCAGCGCCGAGGCGGCCGCGACGCTCGCGCGCACCGCGCTCGCCGAGCCGTTCGCGGCGAGCTGGCAACAACAGGAGGCGGCCTGGGCCGGCTGGTTCACCGAGCGCCAGGGACCCGAGGGCCTGACGGCCGACCTGCCCGAGGAATGCGTGCTGCAGTTCCGCATCTCGGCGATGGTGCTGCGCAGCCACCGCGACAAGACCTACCCGGGCGCCATGGTGGCCTCGCTCAGTGTGCCGTGGGGCAACACGCGCGAGGAGCGCGAGGGTTATCACCTGGTGTGGCCGCGCGACCTGGTGGAGTGCGCCGGCGCACTGCTCGCGGCCGGCGCGCGCTACGAGCCGCACAACACGCTGCGCTACCTGATCGCGACCCAGAACGCCGACGGGCACTGGAACCAGAACCAGTGGCTCGGAGGCAAGAGCTACTGGTCCGGCATCCAGCTCGATGAGGCGGCCTTTCCGGTGCTGCTCGCCGCCGCGATCGACGAGCGCGACGCGCTCGGCGGCACCGAGATCACCGACATGGTGCACCGGGCGCTCGCGTTCCTGGTGCGCACCGGACCGGTGAGCGACCAGGACCGCTGGGAGGAGGACGCCGGCCTCAATACCTTCACGCTGGCGGTGTGCATTGCGGCGCTCGTGGCGGGCGCGCCCTATCTGCCCGAGGAGGCGCGCGGGCTCGCGCTGGCGTTTGCGGACTACTGGAACGCGCGGCTCGAGGACTGGACCACGGTCACCGACACGCCGCTCGCGCGCCGCTACGGAATTCCCGGCTACTACGTGCGCGTCGCCCCTCCCCAGGCGCTCACCGACCGCTGTGCGCCGGATTCGCCGATTGCGATCAAGAACCGCTCGCGCGATCCCGGCATCCCGCTCGCCGAGCAGGTCGGAGTCGACTTCCTGCAGCTGGTGCGTTTCGGGCTGCGCCGTGCGGATGATCCGCTGGTCCTCGGCAGCGTGGTGCTCGCGGACGCGTTGCTCAAGGTCGACACGCCCGCCGGTCCCGCGTGGCACCGCTATACCGGCGACGGCTACGGCGAGCACGCCGACGGCCGGGCCTACGATGGCACCGGCCATGGACGCGCCTGGCCGCTCCTGACCGGCGAGCGCGGCCACTACGAGATCGTCGCCGGCCGCGACCCGCTGCCGTATATCCTCGCCATGCTGCGCATGGCCTCGGCCGGCGGCATGCTGCCCGAGCAGGTGTGGGACAGCGCCCCGATCCCGGCGCGCGGACTTGCGCCCGGGCGGCCGACGGGCGGGGCGATGCCGCTCGCGTGGGCACATGCGGAGTACATCAAGCTGGTGCTGTCGCGCGGCCTCAAGCGTCCGTACGATCGCCCGACGGCCGTATGGAAGCGCTACGCCGGACGGCGTCCGCCGCTTAGGCGCGTTCTGTGGTGCGAGCACGCGCCGGCCAGCGAGCTGCCGCAGGGTTGTGCGCTGACGCTGGCGCTGCGCGCGCCCGGCACGTTCCGCGTCGGGCTCGACGGCTCGCAGGAGGTGCGCGAGCGGTCGACCACCCCCAACCCCCTCGGTCTGCATCTGCTCGAGTTCGACAGCGCACAGCTCACGCAGGGGCGGCGCATCGTGCTCACGTTCCGCCATGCCGGCGGCGACTGGTCCCGCGATTACCACATCGCCGTGACCGCGCCCGGCGGCGGATCGGGGTAGGGAGCGATGCCCTTCACGCTCGCGCATCCGGCCGCGGTCCTGCCGCTGCGCTACCTCAGGTCGCTGCGCACCGCGCCACTGTTTGTCGGCGCGATCGTGCCCGACCTGCCGTACTACGTGCCCTTCGTGGGCGGGCGCGCCATGAGCGTCTCCACCCACAGCTTCACCGGCTCGTACCTGCTCGACCTGCCGCTCGGCATCGTCACGCTCGCCTGCCTGGTGTTGCTGCGCGAGCCGCTCACCGTGCTGCTGCCGGCACGCGCCCGCTGGCTGTGCCTCAACGCCCTCGAGCCGTTCCGGCGCAGTCCCGCGCAGTGGCTGCTGGCGGTGCCCGCCATCCTGCTCGGCGCATGGACGCACGTGCTGTGGGACTCCTTCACGCACGGCGAGGGCTGGGCGGTGCGGCACGTTGCCGAGCTCACTCATTTGGTACAGATCGGCTGGTACCGCGTCTACACCTACCACATCCTTCAGTACATCAGCTCCGTCGTCGGGCTGGCGATCGTCGCCGTGTGGTACTCGCGGCTGCGCGTTCCGCCGGGCGCGCTCGCCGGCGAGGAGGCGCGGCGCGCACAGGCGGGTCCGGCACTGTTCCTGATCAGCGCCGCGGCGCTGCTCGTCGGCGGCGTCGAGGCCGTCAGGTACTACGCGCGCAGCGCCGGCGCGGTCTACGGCACGCTCGACGCGCTGCTCACGCACGGACTCACCTGGTTCGTGCTGCTGCACCTGTTCGCGGGCTCGATCGTCGCGCTCGAGCACCGCGCGGGCGACGCGCGCCTGCCCTAGCGCGGCCCGCGATGACGGCGGTGCCCGCGCAGCAGTTCAGCACCATCGGCTGGCCGTGGCGGTCGGGCAACGATTTCCGATTGCTCGACGGCGCGGCCGAGTTCCTGCCGCGCATGCTCGAGGCGATCGACGCGGCGCAGTCGCACGTGCTGCTGGAGATGTACCTGGTGAGCTCCGGCCAGGTCGCGGGAGCCTTCATCGAGGCGCTGAGGGGCGCACGCGCCCGCGGAGTGCGCTGCTGCCTGGTGTTCGACGGCTTCGGCGCGCTCGCTCTGGCGGCCGGCGACCGGCGGCGGCTCGAGGCGGCGGGGATCGAGCTGCGCATCTTCAACCCGCTGCGCTGGCGCAACCGGCTGCGCAACTTCCTGCGCGATCATCGCAAGCTCCTGGCGGTCGACGGCGAGCTGGCGTTCGTCGGCGGCGCGGGCCTCTCCGATGAGTTCGCGCCGGGACCGGCCGGCTGGCGTGAGCTGATGATCGCGATCCGGGGCCCGGTCGTCGCGGACTGGCAGCGCGCCTTTGCGGCCACCTGGCGGCGACTCGGACCCGAGCTCGGGCTGGCGCAGGGAGCCAGCGAGCCGCTGCCGGATGGCGCCAGCGGCCGGGTGTCGCTGAGCGAGGCGCGCGAGCATTCGCTGCTCGCGCGGGGCGTCGTGCGGCGTATCGACGCCGCGCACACCCGCGCCTGGATCATGAGCGCGTACTTCGTGCCCTCGCGGCGCTTTCGCAAGGCGTTGCGCCGCGCGGCGCGCCGCGGCGTGGACGTGCGGCTGCTGATGCCGAGCGCGCGCACCGATCATCCCTGGGTGCGCCACGCGGCACGGCGCTTCTATGGCCGGATGCTGCGCAACGGCGTGCGCATCTACGAGTACCTGCCGAGCGTACTGCACGCCAAGATGATCGTGTGCGACGACTGGCTCTCGATCGGCTCGAGCAACCTCGATCGCTGGAGCTTCAGGTGGAACCTCGAGGCCAATCAGGAAGTGGCCGACCGGCGCGTGGCGGATGCGGCGGCGAGGCTGTTTGACGCCGATCTCGCCTGGTCCGAGGCCCTGAGCCGCCGGCACTGGCCGCAGCGCGCGCGGCTCGACCGCCTGCGCGAACGGATCGCAGGCTGGCTCGACCGCTGGCTGGAGGGCTGGCGCCGGCCGCGCTGAGAGCGCCGCCGTCCTAGGGTGCCGCCGTGTAGAGCTCGGTGGTGCGCACGAAGGACAGCAGGAACGGCGACAGGATGGTGAGCTGCGTCCGGTAGGCGCGCACGGCGGCGAGCTTGCCGTCCTCCTCGGCGAGCGTGAGGCCGAAGCTCGCGAGCGGCGCCCCGGCGAGGAGCGGCGCACGCGTGAGCGGCAGTCCGGGAGAGAGCTCGCGCGGACTCGGCCAGCCCTCTCCGCCGTGCACGATCCAGCCGCGCAGCTGCGCGAGCGCGCCGCGCTGCGCCATCATGGCGAGCGCCAGGCGACCCGCGGCGGCGTGGTCCGGGTGCGAGTCGTCCGGGCTCGGCGCCAGCACCAGGGTCGGACGCACGCGCGCGAGCACCGCGGCGAAGTCGCGCTCCAGACTCACGCCGCTATACGGGTGGCCGGGGAACAGCGCCTCCGCGTAGGGGACCTGCGCCGCGCCTGTGTAATGCGAGGTGAAGGCCGAGTCGTGATAGGGGCCGAGCAGCGCCGTCACGCCACGGTCCGGGTAACCGAGGAACAGCTGTCCCCCGGCCGGCACGCCGAGCAGCGCCGCGGCGGCGCGCGCTTCGCGCATGCGGCGCGCGCCGAGCTCGCGCAGCTTCGCGGCGCTGCCGAACACCGCGCGCTCGACCAGCAGCAGATCGAGGAGCGAGGCATCGCCGCTCGTCACCCAGACGACGCTCACGCGCCCGCCGGCGCGCGCCACGCGCTGCATGACCCCGGCGCAGCACAGCGTCTCATCGTCCGGGTGCGGCGCGACCACGAGCAGCGAGGTCGTGGCATCGAGCGGTGGCAGCTCGGGCGCAGCGGCAGCGGCCGCGCTGGCGGCCCGCGCCGCGAGCAGCACGAGCAGCAGAGACGCAATCCGTTTGCCATCAGGGCGCAACACGACGGCCGTAGCGTAGCGCAGCAGGATCCGGAGCGGCGCGAGGGAACGCCCGCTCCGGGGCGCGGGTGACGCGCCCTGCGGGAATTGCCACACTAGCCGCCCGCGCGGCGCTGCGCCGCGTCTTATAGAGAGCGAGCCGCATGGCGCACAGCCCCCCGCTGGCCTATCACGACCCCGGCTTCATGGACTCGGACGAGGGCCGCCCGGTCCGCATCGTGTCGGAATACCTCGCGCCGCTGCGCACCTTCTCGGCGGAATACATCACCGCCACCGTGGTGTTCTTCGGCTCGGCGCGCGCCAGCAGCGCTGGCGTGCTCGGCCGTTACTTCGACGAAGCCACCGAGCTCGCGCGCCTCGTGACCGAATGGAGTCGCAGTCTCCCGGGCGGCGGTGAGCGTCTGGTGGTGTGCTCCGGCGGCGGCCCCGGGATCATGGAGGCGGCCAACCGCGGCGCCGCGCTCGCCGGCGGGCGCAGCATCGGACTCAACATCGGGCTGCCGCAGGAGCAGCGCCCCAACCGCTTCATCACCCCGGGACTGTCCTTTGAGTTCCACTACTTCTTCATGCGCAAGCTCTGGTTCGCGCACCTGGCGCACGCGCTGGTCGCGTTTCCCGGCGGCTTCGGCACGCTCGACGAGCTGTTCGAGATCCTGACCCTGGCGCAGACACGCAAGCTCGACCGCTCGATCCCGGTGCTGCTCTACGGCTCGTCGTATTGGAACGAGGTGGTCAATTTCGAGGCGCTGGTGCGCCACGGCACCATCGCCGCCGCGGATCTCGAGCTCTTCTCCTTCGTCGACGATCCCGAGGCGGCGCTCGGTCTGCTCAAGAGCCGCATCGAGCTGCCGCCCGAGTCGGCGCGGGCGCCGTGCTTCGCCAGGTCGCGGGTGCCGGGCCGCTAGCGGCGCACTGCGCCGCTCAGCCGACCGGCAGTGTCGGGTCGAGCTGCGCCGCCCAGGCGAGCATCCCGCCCTCGAGATTTCCGGGTTGCGCGACCCCGGACTCGAGCGCGAGCTTGCAGGCCTGCAGGCTCCGTCCACCGGCACGGCAGATGAACACCGGGGCGCCGTGCCGCGGGATCTCCGCGAGACGCCGCGGCAGCTCGCCGAGCGGGATGTTGCGCGCGCCCGCGAGGTGGCTCACCTCGAACTCCCAGGGCTCGCGCACGTCGATCAGCGGCGGCGCGGGTTGCGGCGGCGCGAGCAGCGCCTGCAGCGCCTGCGGCGTGAGCCGCCGCACTCCGTCCTGTACGGGCGCGGGGGACGGCGGGCGCGGCGCGCTGATGGTCGGCGCCTCGCCGCATACGGCGCAGTCGGGACGTCGTTCCACTTTGAACTCCTGGAAGCGCAACTCGAGCGCATCGTAAGTGAGCAGCCGGCCGATGAGCGGTCTGCCGGCGCCGGTGATGAGCTTGATGGCCTCGGTGGCCTGCAGCGCGCCGAGCACTCCCGGCAGCACACCGAGCACGCCCGCCGTGGCGCAGTTGGCGACGACGCCGTCGGGGGTTTCCGGGAACAGGCAGCGGTAGCACGGGCCGTGGCCCGGCACGTAAGTCGTGAGCTGCCCCTCGAATCGATGGATCGCCGCCGACACCAGCGGCTTCTCGAGGATCACGCAGGCATCGTTCACCACGTAACGGGTCGACAGCCGGTCGCTGCCGTCGAGCACCAGATCGTAGTCGGCGAGCAGCGTGAGCGCGTTGGCCGCGGTGAGCTCGAGCGCGTGGGCGATGACCCGGATCTCGGGGTTGAGGCCCGAGAGGCGCTCGCCTCCGGCCTCGGCCTTGAGGCGACCGAGCGCGGCGGTGTCGAACAACACCTGGCGCTGCAGGTTCGACAGGTCGACGCGGTCGCAGTCGAGGAGCCCGAGCGTGCCGCAGCCCGCCGCCGCGAGGTACAGCGCGGCCGGCGAGCCGAGCCCGCCCGCGCCGACGATGAGCACGCGCGCCGCGCGCAGCTTCTCCTGGCCCGCGGCGCCGATCTCCTCGAGCGAGAGGTGTCGCTGGTAGCGGGCGCGTTCAGTGGCGGAGAGCGGCATGTGAGCAGCATCCTCGTCCGGCGCTGCGTGTGTCAACGCCCGTGCCGATGGCGCGCCGCGCGTTTTGCGGGAAGGGTATGCTTCGCGCGGTGTTGCGCCTGCGCCCGATGAACCCGCTCGCCGCCATGGCGGCCGCCGCCGCGCTTGCCGCCGCGCCGCTC
>JASHVF010000274.1 GCA_030039615.1 Gammaproteobacteria bacterium
GGCGACGGCGAGTTGGGGCTGCCGGGCTGGTTCACGGGCGGCTTGCCGGTCGACGCCGGCATGCCGGACGCCGCGCCGGGTGCGCCGTTTGCTCCCGTCGGCGGGGAAGCCGCCGGGGCCGCGCCCGGCTTCACGCTGATCAGCTCCACGTCGAAGATGAGCATTGCGCCCGGTGGGATCGGCGGCCGCGAGCGCAGGTCGTAGGCGAGCTGCGGCGGGATGAACAGCTTCCACTTCGAGCCCGGCTTCATGAGCTGCAGCGCCTCGGTCCAGCCGGGGATCACGCGATCCACCTGGAAGGTCGCGGGTTGGCCGCGCTTGTAGGAGCTGTCGAACTCGGTGCCATCGAGGAGCGTGCCGCGGTAATTCACGGTGACGGAGTCGCTCGCCTTCGGCGAGTCGCCGGTGCCGGCGGTGATCTGCTGGTACTGCAGGCCCGACTTGGTCGTGACGATGCCGGGCTTCTTCCCGTTCTCGGCGAGGAACTTGGCCGCGGCACGGTGATTCGCCTCGCCTGCCGAGGCGGCGAGCGCCCGCACGTTCTCACGATCCTGGTCGCTTACCGAGACCTTGCCGACGAGCGCATCGTGTATGCCCTGGGCGATCTTCGCGGTGCTCACCGAGTCCGGCGTCAGGCCGCTGTTGCGCAGCGTCTCGCCCCACTGCAGGCCGAGGCTGTAGCTCTGCGCATTCTTGGGGTCGGTTGCGGCCGCGTCGCCCTTGGCGCCGGCCTTCGCGGCGCCGGTGGCCGCCGGTGGCGTCGCGGGCTGCTGCGCCACGGCGGCGAGCGAGCCTGCCAGTACTGCGGCCACGGTGAGGGTGAGGAGCATTCGGCCGCGGCGTTGCGCTGGCACAGTCATGGGCGTCCCTTTGGTTGATGGGAGGGGGCGGGGAGTTTCGCCGATCCCGGGGGCGCGTGCCAGCGAAGCGTGTCGGGCGGGTGCGTTACCTCGCCAGGCCGTACTCGCCACCCGCCGCGAGAGCCCGTTGCCAGGCGGGGCGCGCGTGGATGCGCTCGAGAAAGCCGCTCACCCGCGCGCCGAGGGCGAATCCGGCGCGCGCCGCGGCCGCTTCCAGCGGAAAACTCATCTGGATATCGGCCGCCGTGAACTCACCGCCCGCGAACCACGCGGACTTGCCGAGCTCGCTCTCCCAGAAGTCGCAGTGCGTGCGCAGCTGGGGATCGATGAAGCTTTTCTGTGCGCGGGCGGCGATCGCGCGCACCAGCGGACGGATGAGCGGCGGTGCGCCGCGCGGCAGGCGCATGAACACCAGCTTCATGAGCAGCGGCGGCATCGCCGAGCCCTCCGCGTAGTGCAGCCAGTAGGTGTAGAGCAGCCGCTCCGGCGTGCCGGGCGGCGGCCGCAGGCGGCCGTTGCCGTAGGTATCGATGAGGTATTCGATGATGGCGCCCGACTCGGCCAGCGTGCGCGCGCCGTCGGTGACCACCGGCGATTTGCCGAGCGGATGAATGCGCTTGAGCGCGGGCGGCGCCAGCAGCGTCGCCGGGTCGCGCTGGTATCTCTCCACCCGGTACTCGCAGCCGAGCTCCTCGAGCAGCCAGAGGATGCGCTGCGAGCGCGAGTTGTTGAGATGATGGACGGTGATCATCAGTCCTCCGGGCCTGGCTGCGGGTAGAGTAAACCCTATGGTGGACCGACTGTTTGTCGAGCCGCGCCTGGCGCAGTTGTACGACACGGCCTACCCGCTCGCGCCGGCGGCGCGCGACTTCTATCTGCCCATGATGCTGTCCGCACCGGCCGTGCTCGATGTCGGTTGTGGCACGGGCGCGCTGCTCAAGGCGGCGCGGCAGGCGGGCCACGCCGGACGTCTGTGCGGCCTCGATCCGGCCGCTGCCATGCTGGAGCACGCCCGCAGCCGCACCGACATCGAGTGGCGCGAGGCAGATCTGGGTGCGCTGCGCGCCGCGGGGGAGTTCGACCTCATCGTGATGACGGGTCACGCCTTCCAGGCACTGCTCACCGACGCGCAGCTGCGCGACGGGCTCGCCGCAATTCGCCGGGCGCTCAAGAATCGGGGCGGCTTCGTCTTCGATACCCGCAACCCCGCCGCGCGCGCCTGGGAGCACTGGAACCCCGGGCACGCCGTCGAGTTCGAGGACTCGCTCGGCAACCCGGTGCGGGTGACACAGCAGGTCGTGGCTCCCTACGATGGCCGCAGCGTCGCGTTCGTGGAAACCTACAGCTGCCCGCAGTGGACGGAGCCGCTCACGAGCCGCAGCGAATTGAGGTTCCTCGAGGTGCGCGAGCTCGAGCGGTTTCTGGGCGAGGCGGGTCTGGCGATCGAAGCGCAGTTCGGCGATTTCACACGCGCGCCGCTGACCGCGGCGAGCCCCGAGATCGTGACGATCGCGACGATCGCGCGCTGAAGCTCAGGCGAGGTCCGCCAGCGAGGCCGGCACGTGGCGGCGCAGCAGGCGGTTGCGGGCCTCCCATTGCTCGGCCGCGGCGAGCTCGGCAAGGAACGTCACCTCGCCGCCCGAGAGCAGCGCGGCCGGCACGCCGTCGCGATAGAGCACGCGGTTGCCCGCGAGCGCCGGCAGCCGCGCACCCGGCGTGAGAATACCGACGAGATTGAGCGGGTCCGACCCCGAGAGCGACACGTAGTGTCCCTCGTGGGGCTTGCGCCGCGCCTCGCGCAGCAGCGCGATCGCCTCGGGAGCCGCGTATTGCTCGCCGGTGACTCCGGCGACGAAGCGGCCGCCGCGGATCTCGCCGCGCGCCTCGAGGCGCCGGCAGCACATGAGGAGGTCGCGCCATGGCGGCAGCCAGTCGGCCTCGCGCGCCAGCAATCGCCAGAACACCACGCCCCAGCGTTTGAGAAGCGTGCGCACGACGTGCTCGGCGAGCTCCTCGGTGCGCGCGCGCTCGGCAACCGCTGCAATCGAAGCCGGCTCGGCCTCGCGCGCGGTGCGCGACCAGCGGCCCGCGGCGTCCATGCCGAACAGCGCGATGCGCCGCCGCCGCCGGCCGCCCATCGCGGGCCGGCGCCGCTCGGACGGCACCAGCAAAGCCCGCAGTCCCGCGAAGCTGTCGGAGTTCACGAGCCCGAGCGCTACCAGCTCGGCGAGCGCTTCTTCGGCCTGCGAAGGCAGCAGGGCGCTGCCCGAGGCGAGCTCATCGAAGAACGAGGCTCCGTGGGTCGCGAGGTAGCTCGCCACCCGCTCGCCGCCCGCGCTGAGCTGCACGCTCGCCGCATTGCCACCGAGCATCGACCAGAGCTTCAGGTTCCTCCGCGCGAGCAGCACGATGGGGGTGGCGCGTACCGGCGCGGCGCGACGCTCGGGGTCGCTGCGGCGCGAGGCGAGCCGCGTCCACACGAAGCGCCCGGCGAGGCACTGCTCATCCAGCCACGCCGGCTCGTATTCGCTGATGCGCTCGGGAAGAATCTCGGTCTCCCAGGCGCTCGCGGCCGCCTCGAACCCTTCGAGCTGCGCGAGTATGGCGCCGACGGCGTCCGGGCCCTCCATGCGCCCCGACGGAGTGACACGCTGCCACTCGAACAGGAACCGCAGGAAGTCCCGCGCCTCGATCGGCTCGATCTCGGCGCGCAGCCGCTTGACCGTGTAGCGGTGGATACGCGCCAGCAGCCGCCGCTCGCACCACTCCGGCTCGGTGGCCGACGCCGCGGGAGTAAACAGGCCGCGCATCGCGAAGCCCTCGGTCTGCAGCGCCGCGAGGGCTGCTTCGATGCGCGCGGCGGCAAGTCCCGTGAGCGCGGCGAGCGCCGCCACGGTGACGGGCCCGGACCCCGTGAGCCGGCCGCGCACCACCTCGATCAGCGCGGCTTCGGCGCTGAGCTGACGCGCGTGCGCCGCCGGCGTCGCCACCGGCGGATCCTGCCGGGCTCCCGGGTGGAGCGCCGTCAAGAGCGGCAGCTGCTCGGCCGTCACCCAGAGTCTTGAGTCCCCGCAGCTGAGCTGCGTCGCGCGCCGTTCGGACGCGAGCTGCGCCATGAGCTCCGGCCAGCCGTGCTGGCGCGCGACTTCCGCGGCCGTCAGAAACGTGAGCCAGAGGAGCGCATCGTGCAGCTCGTCGGCGTTCGCGGCGTCCGGCCAGGCCTCGGTGCGCACCCGCTCGATGGCCTCGGGGTCGAGCTTGCCGATGTCGGCCGCAGTCTCGGGGTCGAGCCAGCGGCGGCTCATGACCGCCTGCGTGCGCCGCTCCTCGAGCGGCGCATCGTCGAGGAACGCGTAGGGCCGTGCCGAGAGCACCTCGAGCGCGAGCGGCGAGGGCTCGGTGAGATCGCGCGCCAGTACGCGGATGCGGCCCGACTCGAGGCCGCGCAGCAGCCGCTCGAG
>JASHVF010000275.1 GCA_030039615.1 Gammaproteobacteria bacterium
GCTGGCGGGCGTGGCTGCGGCGCACGCCGGCCGACGCGCCCGTGCGCGGACTCTACCTGTGGGGCAGCGTGGGCCGCGGCAAGACCTGGCTCATGGACCTGTTCTTCGAGAGCCTGCCGTTCCCCGAGCGCCGCCGCCAGCACTTCCACCGCTTCATGTACGACGTGCACGCCCAGCTCGCGCAGCTCAGGCACGAGCGCGATCCGCTCGAGCTGGTCGCCGCCGCGATTGCGCGCGAGGCACGCGTGCTGTGCCTCGACGAGCTGCAGGTCACCGACATCGCCGACGCCATGATCCTCGGCGGCCTGTTCGCGGGGCTGTTCCGCCGCAATGTCACCCTGGTCACGACTTCCAACACCGCGCCGCGTGATCTCTACCAGGACGGGCTGCAGCGCGCGCGCTTCCTGCCGGCCATCGATCTGCTGGAGCAGCATCTCGACGTGCTGCACATCGGCGGCACGACCGACTACCGGCTACGCGAGCTCACCCAGGCGGGGGTCTATCTGCCGGCCGGCGCTGCCGACACGGCGGCGCGCCTCGCACAGCTGTTCGACCGGCTCGCCCACGGGAGCGTGCGCAGCGGCGGCGAGATCCCGATCGAGGGGCGGCTGATCGCCGTGGTGCGCGTAGCGACCGGCGTCGTCTGGTGCCAGTTCCAGGCCCTGTGCTCGGGGCCGCGCAGCCAGGACGACTACATCGAGATCGCGCGCGAGTACCAGTCGGTGATCGTCGCCGGCGTACCGCTGCTCGATGCCAGCATGGACGATGAGGCGCGCCGCTTCATCGAGCTGGTGGACGAGCTCTACGACCGCAACGTCAATCTGATCGTTTCGGCGGCGGCGGCGCCTGCCGAGCTGTATCGCGGCGAGCGGCTCGCCGCCCCCTTCGAGCGCACCGTCAGCCGCCTCATCGAGATGCAGAGCGCCGAGTACCTGGCGCGCGAGCATCTGGGTTGATTGGCGGAAAACGCCTGGCGGCGTTTTCCGCAGGCTGGCGCTCGGGCCTTTGCCCGCTGGACAACGCGCTTAGATAACGCCTCTGCGGATCTGGTCCTGCTCGATCGATTCGAACAGCGCGCGGAAGTTGCCTTCGCCGAAGCCTTCGTTGCCCTTCCTCTGGATGATCTCGAAGAAGATCGGGCCGATCACGTTGCGCGTGAAGATCTGCAGCAGCACGCCCTCGCCCTTCGCCGGGTTGCCGTCGATCAGGATGCGGCGCGTGCGCAGCTCCTCGAGCGACTCGCGATGCCCGGGCACACGCGCCGCGACGCCTGCGTAGTAGCTGTCGGGCGTCTCCTGGAAGGCGACGCCGTGCCCGCGCAGTACGTCGACGCTGCGGTAGATATCGCCGCTGGCGAGGGCGATGTGCTGAATACCCTCGCCGCGGTACTCGCGCAGATACTCCTCGATCTGGCTCTTGTCATCCTGCGACTCGTTGATCGGAATGCGGATCTTGCCGCACGGGCTGGTCATGGCGCGCGATAACAGCCCGGTGAGCTTGCCTTCGATGTCGAAGTAGCGGATCTCGCGGAAATTGAACAGCTTCTCGTAGAACCCGGCCCACACGTCCATGCGCCCGCGGCCGACGTTGTGCGTCAGGTGGTCGATCGCCGTGAGGCCAGCGCCTTCGGACGGCGGGGCCGCAGCCACCGGACGGAAGTCCACGTCGTAGATCGAGCGCTCGCCGTAGAGGTCGACCAGATAAATGAGTGAGCCGCCGATGCCCTCGATGCAGGGAATGTTGAGCTCCATGGGGCCTGCGCTCTGCGGGCCGGGCTTGGCGCCAAGCTCGAGCGCGCGGCGGTAGGCCCCGGCCGCATCGCGCACGCGGAAGGCCATGGCGCAGGCCGATGGCCCGTGACTGCGCGCGAACGCCTGCGCGAACGAGGCCGGTTCCGCGTTGATGATGAAGTTGATCTCGCCTTGGGCGTGCAGCGTCACGTTCTTGGAGCGGTGCCGCGCCACCACCGGGAAGCCGAGCCGTTCGAACAGCGTGCGCAGCAGCTGCGGATCCGGAGCCGTGTATTCCACGAACTCGAACCCGTCGGTACCCATCGGGTTGTCGTGAAGATCGCTCATACTCGGCATTATAGGCGCGCGGCGGGCGCCGCAGCCGGCATGTATAATCGCGCGCCTCCATGCAGAGCCCAGTCGCACCCGAGGACAGCCGGCTGCTGCGCAGCATTCCCGCGGCGCGCGTTGCGCTGATCGAGCGCATCGCGCGGGCCGCCGGCCGCGGCAGCGGCCGCCATGACCTGACGCAGCGTTTCCTGCGCGGCTACTTCCACGGAGTCGCCGAAGACGACCTGGCCGCGCAGGCGCCCGGGATCCTCGCCAGGGCGGCGCTCGCGCATCTCGCCTTCGGTACGCGGCGCCTGGCCCCGCGCGCGCTGGTACGGGTCTTCAACCCGACGCTGAGCGAGGACGGCTTCGAGTCGCCCCACACGCTGGTGTTCAGCGTCACGGATGACATGCCCTTTCTGGTCGACTCGCTCGGCATGGCGCTGAACCGCGCCGGGCTCGCCGTGCATCTCATCGTGCATCCGGTGCTGCAGGTGCGCCGCGACGCCCGCGGCCGCCTCATCGACATCGGCACGAACGGCGCGCACGCCGCGCATCCGGAATCGTGGCAGCTCTACGAAGTCGACCGCATCACCGACCCGCAGCAGCTCGAGCGGCTGCGGCGCGAGCTCGAGTCCACGCTCGCCGACGTGCGCGGCGCGGTCGCCGATTTCATGCCGATGCGCGAGCGCGTGCGCGAGATCATCGCGCGGCTCGAGACCGACCCGCCGCCGCTGCCCGCCGCCGAGGTGAGCGAGGCGCGCCACCTGCTCGACTGGATGGAAGGCCGGCATTTCGTCTTCCTCGGCTACCGCCACTACCGCCTGGAGCGCGGGCGCTCCGAGGACCGTCTGGTGCCGGACGTGCTCTCGAGCCTCGGCGTGCTGGCCCGCACCCGCAGGGGCGCACGCGCCCCCGCGACGGTCCTGCGTGGCGACGTGCGCGCACGCGCGCGCGATCCGGAGCTGCTGATCGTCACCAAGGCGAACTCGATGGCGACGGTGCACCGGGCGGAATACCTCGACTACGTGGGCGTGAAAACCTTCGACAACCGCGGCCTGGTGGACGGCGAGCACCGCTTCCTCGGACTGTGGACCTCGACTGCCTACCACGGCAGCCCGCGCGAGATTCCGGTCCTGCGCCGCAAGGTCGAGCGCGTCATCGAGCATTTCGGGCTCGACCCGGCGAGTCATGACGGCAAAGAGGTGCTGAACGTCCTCGAGACCTATCCGCGCGATGAGCTGTTCCAGGCGGGCGTCGCGGACCTGGTGCGCATCGTGCGCGGGGTGGTCAATCTCTACGAGCGGCGCACGGTGCGGCTGCTGGTGCGGCGCGACCCGTACCACCGTTTCTATTCGTGTCTGGTGTACGTGCCGCGCGACCGCTACAACACCGAGGTGCGCCAGCGCATCGAGCGCATCGCCGCCGAGGGCTTCGCCGGCACCAGCGTCGAGAGCCAGGCGCAGATCTCGGGCTCGAGCCACGCGCGCCTGCACGTCGTGGTGCGCACCGACCCGGGCCGGCAGCACAAGCCCGACTTCGCCGCGATCGAGCGGCGCATCGCCGAAGCCGCGCTCACCTGGTCGGACCGGCTGCGCGGCGTGCTGATCGGACAGCGTGGCGAAGCCGCGGCGCTGACGCTCCTCGCCCGCTACCGCCACGCCTTCCCGATAGCCTACCAGGACGACGTCGCGCCGGAGGCGGTGCTCGACGATCTCACCGACCTCGAGGCGCTGCGCGCCGAGCCGCAGACACTGCGGCTGAAACTGTACCGGCCGGCGGCACAGAAGCCCGAGCGCGTGCACCTGAAGATTGCCAAGCGCGGCGATCCGGTGCCGATCTCCGACATCCTGCCGATGCTGGAGAACTTCGGCCTGCGGGTGATCTCCGAGCGTCCCTACCAGCTCGCCTGGCCCGAGGGCGGCGCGGCGTGGATTCAGGACTTCGAGCTCGAGCATCGCGACCAGCTGGTGATCAACATCGCGCACTCCGAGGTGCGCTTCCGCGAGGCGTTCCTCGCCGCCTGGGGCGGCGCGGTCGAGAACGACGGCTTCAACCGCCTGGTGCTGGGCGCGGACCTCGCAGCCCGCCAGATCGTGGTGCTGCGCGCCTATTGCCGCTATCTGCTGCAGACCGGCGTGCCGTTCAGCCAGATCTACATGGAGCGCACGCTCGCGGGCAACGCCCCCATCACCCGCAACCTGGTGCGCCTGTTCGAGACGCGCTTCGAGCCCGGCAGCGCGCGCACCGCCCGCGCCGAGCGCGCCGCCGAGACCATCGCCGGCCAGATCCGCGCGGCGCTCGATGGCGTCGCGAGTCTCGACGACGACCGCATCCTGCGCGCCTACCTCAATCTGGTGCGCGCCACGCTGCGCACCAACTTCTACCAGGCGGGGGCCGACGGCAGGCCGAAGACCTACCTGTCGTTCAAGCTCGATCCGGCAATGATCCCCGACCTGCCGCTGCCGCGGCCGAAGTTCGAGATCTTCGTCTACAGCCCGCGCGTCGAGGGTGTGCACCTGCGCATGGGCGACGTGGCGCGCGGCGGCATCCGCTGGTCCGACCGGCGCGAGGATTTCCGCACCGAGGTCCTCGGGCTGATGAAGGCGCAGAACGTCAAGAACACGGTCATCGTACCGGTCGGCGCCAAGGGCGGCTTCGTACCGAAGCGCCTCGCGGGAAGTCGCGAGGAGATCCAGGCCGAGGTCGTGGCGTGTTACCAGACCTTCATTCGCGGGCTGCTGGACCTCACCGACAACATCGTCTCGGGCCGCATCGTGCCGCCGCGCGAAGTCGTGCGCCGCGACCCCGATGACCCGTACCTGGTGGTGGCCGCCGACAAGGGCACCGCGACCTTCTCCGACATCGCCAACGCCATCTCCGCCGAGTACGGCTTCTGGCTCGGGGATGCGTTCGCCTCGGGCGGCTCGGCGGGCTACGACCACAAGAAGATGGGCATCACGGCGCGCGGCGCCTGGGAGTGCGTCAAGCGCCACTTCCGCGAGATGGGCGTCGATACCCAGAAGACCGACTTCACCGTCGCCGGCATCGGCGACATGTCGGGCGACGTATTCGGCAACGGCATGCTGCTGTCGCGCCATATCCGCCTGCAGGCGGCCTTCGATCACCGCCACATCTTCCTCGACCCGGATCCCGACCCGGCGGCGAGCCTCGCCGAGCGCGCGCGCCTGTTCGCCCTGCCGCGCTCGAGCTGGGACGACTACGACCGCAAGAAGCTGTCGCGCGGCGGCGGCGTGTTCCCGCGCACTCTCAAATCGATCGCGCTCTCGGGAGAGGCGCGCGCGCTGCTCGGCCTCGAGTCGGCGAGCGCCGCGCCCAACGAGATCATCCGCGCGATCCTGCGCATGCCGGTCGAGCTGTTGTGGAACGGCGGCATCGGCACCTATGTCAAGGCGAGCGACGAGACCCAGGCCGAGGTCGGCGACCGCACTAATGATAGCGTGCGCATCAACGGCCGGGAGCTGCGCGCCAAGGTGGTCGGCGAAGGCGGCAACCTCGGCTTGTCGCAGCGCGGTCGCGTCGAGTACGCCCTCAAGGGCGGGCGGCTCAACACCGACTTCATCGACAACTCGGCCGGAGTCAACACCTCCGACGTCGAAGTCAACATCAAGATCCTGCTGAACCCGCTGGTCGCCGACGGCAAGCTGACACGCGGCGAGCGCAATCGGCTGCTGGTGCGCATGACGGGCGCGGTTGCCGACGTCGTGCTGCGCAACAACTACCTGCAGGGCCAGGCCATCAGCACCCTCGAGGTGCAGTCCGCGGCGCGGCTGCAGGAGTTCCAGCATCTGATCCGCTCGCTGGAGCGCTCCGGCGACCTGAACCGTGCGCTGGAGTTTCTGCCGGGCGACGACGAGCTGCTCGAGCGGCGCAAGCGCGGCATCGGGCTGGCGCGCCCCGAGCTCGCGATCCTGCTCGCCTACAGCAAGATCTGGCTCAACAATCATCTGCTCGCCTCCGACGTGCCCGAGGATCCCTACCTGTCGAACGAGCTCGAGCGCTATTTCCCCGCGCCGCTGCAGGAGCGCTTCCCGCGCGCCATTGCGCACCACCGCCTGCGCCGCGAGATCATCGCCACCGCGACCACCAACAGCCTGGTGAACCGCATGGGGCCGACCTTCGTGACGCGCGCCCAGGAAGACAGCGGGGCGGAGCCGGCGCAGATCGCGCGCGCCTACACCGCGGCGCGCGAGATCTTCACCATGCGCGGGGTGTGGGAGCAGATCGAGGCGCTCGACAACCGCGTGCCGGCCAAGCTGCAGTACGAGGCCGCCTTCCAGACCAGCCGCCTGCTGCGGCACGCCACTTACTGGCTGCTGAGCGCGCGCCGCCGCGGACTGCAGGTCGACGCCGCGGTGAAAGAGTTCCGCGGCGGGGTACACGAGCTCGAGGTACGCATCGCCGAGGTGCTCACCGGTGATGAGCTCGAGCGCTTCGGCGAGGCGCGCCGCCGCTACGCCGAGGCGGGACTGCCGCCGCAACTGGCCGCGCGCGTCGCCAGCCTGGATGCGCTCAACGCGGCGCTCGACATCGTCGAGATCGCCGGCGCCCATCACGGCAGCGTCACGGAGACCGCGCGCGTGTACTTCGAGGTCGGCACGCGCACCGGCGTCGACTGGCTGCGCTCGCGCATCGAGAAGCTCGCGGTCGACGGGCCGTGGCAGGCGATCGCCCGCACCGGACTGCGCGACGCCGCGCTGCGCGTGCACCGGCGTCTCACCGAGCGCGTGCTGACACGGCCCGAGCGCGGCGCCGCCAACGCGCGCGTCGCTGCCTGGCTGGAGGCTTCGGGCAAGGAGCTGGCGCACTGGCAGCGCACGCTCACCGACATGCGCTCGGCCGGTGCCGCCGATTTCGCCACGCTGACGGTCGGCGTGGAAACCGTGCGCAAGCTCGGTAGTTGAATTGGCCGAAATCGCCTGCGGCGATTTCGGCGGACATCACTGCGATTTCCGCCGGCAAAAGGTGCGACTTTTGCCGGCTGTGCGCGCGGGAGCATCGTTAATGGCTGGAAAGCTCATTCTGGTCCGTCACGGGCAGAGCGCCTGGAATCTCGAAAATCTCTTCACCGGTTGGACCGACGTCGACCTCACGGAGCAGGGACGCGCCGAGGCGGCGCAGGCCGGGCGAGAAATCCGCGCCGCGGGGCTCGAGATCGGCGTGGCCTTCACGTCGGTGCTGAAGCGCGCCATCCGCACGCTGTGGATCCTGCTCGATGAGATGGACCGCATGTGGGTGCCGGTCGAGCGGTCGTGGCGGCTCAACGAGCGGCATTACGGCGCGCTGCAGGGCCTCAACAAGGCGCAGACGGTCGCGCAGCACGGCGAGGCGCAGGTGAAGATCTGGCGGCGCAGCTACGACATCCCGCCGCCGCCGCTTTCTGCCGACGACCAGCGGCACCCGCGCTGCGATCCGCGCTACGCCGGCATCGCACCCCAGGAGTTGCCCGCGACCGAGTCGCTGAAGGACACGCTGGCGCGGGTGCTGCCCTACTGGCACGCGCGCATAGCGCCCGAGCTGCGCTCCGGCCACAACGTGCTGGTGGTGGCGCACGGCAACAGCCTGCGCGCCATGGTGAAGATGCTCGATGAGATGAGCGAGACCGACATCGTCGAGCTCAACATCCCGACGGGCGTGCCGCTGCTGTACGAGCTCGACGCCGCCCTCAAGCCGCTCGGGAGCCGCTATCTCGGCGATCCGGCCGCGATTGCCGCCGCCGCCGAGGCGGTCGCCCGCCAGACCGAGAAGCGCTGAGCGCGCTACGCCGCCCAGCCGTCGTAGCGCCCCTGGAACTCCGCCGCCAGTGCCGTCATGCGGGCGCTGAGCGCCTGCATGTCCGGCAGGATCAGCCGCATGGTCTTGGTGGCATGCAGACTGAGCGGAAACTCGGCCTCCTCCTGCATCGGTTTGATGTCGACGCTGAATTCGGGCTCGAGCCGCGCGCGCACCTTCTGGCAGGCCGCCTCGTCCGGCAGGGCCAGGAAGAAATCCACCGGATAGTCGTTGAAGGGAACGTAGCCGCGCGCCCGCAGCCGCTCGATGAGCTGCGCGTCCCAGCTGGCGACACGGTTGCGCGCCGCGGCGCGTACCTTGAAATAGACGCGCGCCACGATCAGCACCAGGGCCACCAGCAGCGCTATGGCGAAGGACATCATCTGCGCACCCGCCGGCGCCGCGCCTCAGCCCGGCGTCCTGCCGGGGAAGCGCGGCGTGCGCTTCTCGAGAAACGCACCGATCCCTTCGGCGGCATCGGCGCTGGTGGCCTGCGCGGCGATGGCCTCGCTCTCGCGCACCATCTGCGACTCGAGGGCGCCGAGCGAGTGCGCGATCAGGCGCTTGGTGGCGCCGTAGGCGCTGCCCGGACCGTGTGCCAGGCGCTCGGCCAGCGCCAGCGCACGCCCGAGCAGGGCGCCGTCCTCGGCCACCTCGTTGACCAGTCCCCAGCCGAGCGCCTCGTCCGCGCTCAGCGCCCGGTTGAGAAGCAGCAGCTCCATCGCGCGCTTGTGCCCGACGATGCGCGGCAGCAGGAAGGTCGTGCCGGCGTCCGGTGTCAGGCCGACGCTGGTATAGGCGAGATTGAATCTCGAGCTGCGTCCGCACAGCGCCAGGTCCGCCATCGCGACCAGGCCCACGCCGGCGCCGGCGGCCGTGCCGTTGACCGCCGCCACCAGCGGCGCGTCCATGCGCACGAAGTGCGAGATCGCGGCGTGCAGGTAAGTCGTCAGCTCGCGGATGTGCCCGTCGAGCGACAGCTCGCGTGGCGGCATCGCGCGCAGATCGCCGCCGAAGGAGAAATGCCGGCCGGCACCGGTCAGCACCACGGCACGCACGGCCGCGTTGCGCGCGCAGGCCATGGCGGCCGCCAGCAGATCCATCGCCATCTGCAGGTTGAGCGTGTTGGAGTGATCCGGGCGGTTGAGGGTCACCAGCGCCACGGCGCCGCGGGTCTCGAGCTGGACACTGGGCGCGGACATGGCCCCGGCTACTCGTCCGGCGCCACGGTGACGCGCAGCCCGGCGAGCGCCGGCGTGAACTCGAGCTGACAGGAGAGACGCGAATTCTCGCGGTAGTGGGCCAGCTCGGCGAGCAGCTCGCGCTCATCCGACATCATCGGCGGGAGGCGCGCCTGCCACTCGGGGTCGATGTACACGTGACAGGTCGCGCACGAGCACATGCCGCCGCAGATCGCGGCGACTCCGTAGTCGAGCTCACGCAGGTTCTCCATCACCTTCAGTCCGGTGCGCGCATCGACCTCGTGCTCGAGCCCATCGCGATCCACGACCCGCAAAAGCGCCATGCAACTCCCCCCCGCCGCCGCGAGTTGTTCGCACCGCCGACGGTGCCGCGACTAGTGTGCCGGTTCGCACCCCGCGCCGCCAGAGTCGCGCGCGGCGCGGACTTCATGCGGGGGGCAGCGGCCCGATCATCTTCATCACGAACACGGCGCGCTCGGCTCCGCCCGCCAGGCTGGCGAAGCTCGCGCCCAGGGCGACCCGCAGCGTGTCCATCACTTCCTCGAAGCCGCCGAATACCTGCGTGCTCAGGCTGTTGGTCACGACCTTCAGTCCGGGCCGCGCCTCGAGCCGCTCGAGGAACTGGTGGACGGCCGGAACGAAGTCGGCTTTGAGAGGGTACAGACTGATCTCTACGCCGATCTCCATGAGGAACCTCCCGCGCGGCGCGAGTATTGCACGCGCGGCCCCCGTTATGCCCGAAGGCCTCGCTGTCAGCCACTCGCCATGCGATAGGACTAGAATTGGCGCGTTGGCACGGTCGGATGGGAACGATGACGCGCACGATCGAGATTCATCAGGTGGATGCCTTCACCCGCGAGCCATTCACGGGCAATCCCACCGGTGTGGTGCTCAACGCCGACACGCTGAGCGATGCGCAGATGCTCGCGGTCGCGCGCGAGCTCAACAACGCCGAGACCGCCTTCATCCTGGCCGCCGACGGCGCCGACCACAGCATGCGCGCGCGCTTCTTCACGCCGCGCACCGAGGTCGGATTCGTGGGGCACGCGACGGTGGCGGCGCAGTACGTGCTGTCGCGCCGCCCGGATGCACCGCGCAGCCAGCGGCAGAAGTCCAAGGCCGGCATCGTCGACGTCGAGGTGCATGGCACGGGTGAGGATCGCAGCATCGCCATCCGCCGCAGCCCGCCGCCCATCGGGCGCGAGTTGAACGACCGCGAGCGTCTCGCGGTTCTCGACGCGCTGGCGCTCGCCTCCGAGAGCCTCGACACGCGCATCGCGCCGCGCATCGCCGGCGCAGGCGGTGCGCGGCTGCTGATCGGCGTGCGCGGCACCGAGCCGCTGCGGCACCTCAAGCCCGACCTCGCCCGCCTGACGACGCTGTCGGCGCAGCTCGGGGCTGCCGGCTATTTCGTGTTCGCCTTCGGCGGCAGCGGCGCGCAACCGCAGGTCGAGTCACGCATGTTCTGCCCGGCGCTCGGGATCGCCGAGGATCCGGTGAGCGGCAACGCGCACGGCCTGCTCGGCGCCTACCTCGCGCAGCTCGGGCTGCTCGCTCCGGTCGACGATCGGGCACGCTTCTCCGGCATTCAGGGTCACTACCTGCATCGGCCCGGCCGCGTCGAGGTGGAGCTCGAGTTCCGCGACGGCCGGCTCGAGGGCGTCTGGATCCGCGGTCAGGCGGTCGAGATCTTCGAGACCCGGATGACGCTCTAGGGGCGCCGTGGCGCAGTTCCAGGCGCTCATGAAGCTCGCCGAGCTTCCGCTCGGCAGCATGCGGGCCGTGACGGTCGGCGCCCGTGAGATCCTCGTCTGTCACACCCGTGAGGGCGTGTTCGCACTCGACAACATCTGCACGCACGCGCACGCGCGGCTGTGCGAGGGGCGGCTGCGGGCGACGCGCCTCGTGTGCCCGCTGCACGGCGCATCGTTCGACATCCGCGACGGCCGGGTTCTCGCTCCGCCGGCCGAGGTAGCGTTGCCCACCTACCCCGTGCGGATCGTGGCCGATGCGATCGAGGTGGCCGTCGGCTAGTGGCCGGGGACGATCGCGCGGATGTCGCCCGGCCGCGCCGCAGGCGGCACGAAGTCGCGCACCCCGCTGACGATGAGGTTCGGAATGCGGGCGTCGTCGAAATCCGCGGAGCGCGGCGCGGTGGCGGTGCAGAGTATCGCCAGCTGCAGCGAGGGGATGAGCCACAGCCGGTTGCCGCCCTCGTTGTCGGCGGCGTAGGTGTCGGGCGCCATGTAGGGCTGCTTTGCACCCGCCGCCTGCGCGCTCAAAACCAGGTACTGTCCATGATCGTGGTCGACACGCGTCGGTGCGCGCATCGCCTTCACCCAGCCCGGACGGATGATCTCGTAGCCGCGGTAATTGCCGTCGCCGAGCATGAGCTCGGCGATGCGTATCCAGTCTCCCTGGCGCGCCAGCATGCAGCAGGCGGCGTGCGCCGCGCCGCCGGGGCGATCGAGGTAGAGCCAGGCGTCCGAGGCACCGACCCGCCGCCATAGCGCCTGCGACAGGTAGCTCGCGTAGCGCTCGCCGGTCGCGCGCTCGAGTGCCAGCGAGAGCAGCTGCGGGTCGGCCGCCTGGACCACGCGGCTCTCCCCGGGCGTGCGCGTCAGCGGCTGCGCGAGCAGCGCCGCCGTGATGTCGGAGCCGAACAACGCGCGCGCCGCGGCACTCCAGGGCACGCGAGCTGCAGGCGGGGGTGCCAGCCCGCTCGAGAACTCCAGCAGGTCGCGGAGAGTGATCGCGCCCCGCCCGTCCTGGCGCGTCTCACGCACCAGGTACCTGAGCGGCTCGTCCGGCCAGCCGAGCCGGCGGTGCGCAATGGCGCTGCCGGTGGCGAGCGCCGCCAGCAGGCGCGTGAAGGACTGGGAGTCGATCAGCGTATCGAAAGTCGAGCCCTGCCAGTAGCGCTCGAAGACGATGTGATCGTGGCGCGCGACGATGAGCGCGAGCGATCCGTGGCTGGCGGCGTAGGCCGCGGCAGCGGCCAGCGGTGGGGCGTTGAGCGACTCGAGGTCCGGCGTGACCCGCGGCGCCGGCGCCTGGTAGCTGCCCGCGAGGCGCTCGCGCGGCTGGTACCAGCCGGGCACGCGCACCGGCGCGCCGGCCTGGGCGGCCAGATACCGCTCCCAGAAGAGCGGCGCGCTCATGAAGGTGGCGAGCGCGGCGAGCAGCAAGGCGCCGAGCACCACCATCGTTACCAGAGCCGTGCGCCTCACGCGGCATGCCGCAGCCGCAGCGGGCCGCAGTAACGCGCGCGGCCCGCCGCGAGCTCGAGCTCGTGGGTCGCGCAGCCCGGCCAGTCCTGCGCACGGTGCGTGGTGACGACCACCGCCGTGCCGCTGGCGGCGAGCGACGCGACGCGCTGCATCAGCGCCCGCCGTGTCGGCGCATCCACGCCCGCGAACGGCTCATCGAGCAGCAGCAGCCGCGGGTGGCGCACCAGGGCGCGCGCGAACAGCACGCGGCGCGACAGCCCGTAGGAGAGCTCGGCGAGCGGGCGGTGCGCGAAGCGCGTCAAGCCGAGGAGTGCCAGCGCGCGCCGCGCCGCCACGCGATCCGCCGCACTCGGCGCGCCGTTGAGGCCAATGCTGGCATGGCGCCCGGACTGCACCACCTCGGTCACCGTGAGCTCGCGCGGATGCTCGGCCTGCAGGTGCGGCGCCACCAGCCCGACCAGCTTGCGGAAACGCTCGAGCGGCACGCCCGGGGTGATGCCGGCGCGCTCGATGCGCCCACCCACCGCCACGCCGTGATCGCCGTACAGCGTGCGCAGCAGCGTGGTCTTGCCGGCGCCGTTGCCTCCGTGCACGACCCAACACTCACCCGCGCGTACCGCGAGCGAGATGTCGCGCAGGGCCTCACTGCCATCGAGGTAGACGCGCGCGCCGCTGAGACGCACCAGCTCGCGTCCGCGCCGCCGGCGCGTGCCGGCGCCGCGGCCTGAGCGTCCGTGCGCGCGTTGCGGCGGGCGCA
>JASHVF010000030.1 GCA_030039615.1 Gammaproteobacteria bacterium
TCCGCCAGGCCTTCCCCAAGGCCTACGCCAGGATCCGCTTCCCGGAGAGCTCCGGCGTCGGCATCAAGCCGGTGTCGAAGGAAGGCTCCGAGCGCCTCATCCGCGCGGCGATCGAGTACGCGATCGCCAACCGGCGCAAGAGCGTCACGCTGGTCCACAAGGGCAACATCCAGAAGTTCACCGAGGGCGCGTTCCGCAACTGGGGTTACCAGCTGGCGGAGCGCGAGTTCGGCGCCGCGACCTACACCTGGGAGCAGTGGGAGCGCACCAAGGCCGCCAAGGGGGAGAAGCAGGCGAACGCCGAGCAGGACGCCGCGCGCGCGAGCGGCCGCGTGCTCATCAAGGACGCGATCGCCGACATCACGCTGCAGCAGGTGCTGACGCGCCCCGAAGAGTTCGACGTGATCGCCACCTTGAACCTCAACGGCGACTACCTGTCGGATGCGCTCGCCGCGCAGGTCGGCGGCATCGGCATCGCACCGGGCGGCAACATCAACTACCTCACCGGGCACGCGGTGTTCGAGGCGACCCACGGCACGGCGCCGAAGTACGCCAACCTCGACAAGGTGAACCCGGGCTCGGTGATCCTCTCCGGCGAGATGATGTTCCGCTATCTGGGCTGGCTCGAGGCCGCCGATGCCATCATCGCCGCCATGGACCGCACCATCGGGCAGAAGACCGTGACCTACGACTTCGCTCGCCTCATGGAGGGGGCGAAGGAAGTCTCCACCAGCGCGTTCGCCGACGCGCTGATCAGGAACCTCTGAGCGCGGCAGGCGCCAGCATGCAGGCTGCGCGCCGCCCGGCTGCCACCGCCGCGAGCGGCTATTCGGGCACGCCGCTCGCCGGCAAGCTCGGCATCCGCGCGGGCTGCCGCCTGCACCTGCGCGGCGCACCGCCGAACTATGCGGCGCTGGTGGCGCCGCTGCCGCCGGGGGTGCGCGTGGTGCGGCGCATTTCTGCCGACACCGACCTCATGCACGTGTTCGCCACGCGGCGCGCCGGGCTCGCGCGTGCGCTCGCCGCCAGCCTCGCGGCGATGCGCGCCGACGCCGCCATCTGGGTGAGCTGGCCGAAGAAGTCCTCGGGCCTCGCGAGCGAGCTCACCGAGGACGTGGTGCGCGAGCTGGCACTGCCGCTCGGGCTGGTCGACATCAAGGTCTGCGCGGTCGATGCGACCTGGTCGGCGCTGAAGCTCGTGGTGCGCAAGGAGGCGCGCGCACGCCTCACGAGGACCCGCGGCCGATGAGCGCGCCGCGCACCGGCGCCGTGCTCGAATGGGCGCGCAAGGTCCAGGCGATCGCGCAGAACGGGCTCGCCTTCAGCCGCGATCCCTTCGACCGCCAGCGCTACCAGGAGCTCGAGCAGCTCACGGCGACGATGCTCGCCACCGAGCTCGCGGCGCCGCTCGCCACCGTGCGCTCGTTCTGGGAAGGCGAGCGCGGCTACGCGACCCCGAAGGTCGACGTGCGCGGCGGCGTGTTCCGCGGCGACCAGGTGCTGCTGGTGCGCGAGCGCAGCGACGGCCGCTGGTCGCTGCCGGGCGGCTGGGTGGACGTCAACGACGCACCCTCGGCCGCCGTGGCGCGCGAGATCCGCGAGGAGTCGGGCTACGAGGCCCGTGCCGTGAAGCTCGCCGCGCTGGTCGACAAGAACCGCCATGCGCACCCGCCTGGCGTGCACCACATCTACAAGCTCTTCTTCCTGTGCGAGCTGACGGGCGGCAGCCCCGCGGTGAGCGCCGAGACGGATGCGGTCGGCTTCTTCCCGGTGCACGCGCTCCCCGAGCTCTCCACCGGGCGCGTCATCGCCGCGCAGATCGAGCGGCTCTACCGCCATCAGCTCGATCGCTCGCTGCCGACCGAGTTCGACTGACACCGCAGGCCCGCCTCGCCCATGGACTGCGCCCGCCACCTGGTCGAAGCGTTCGCCAACTACAACGCCGAGTTCCGCGCCATCACGCGCCGCGCACCGCTGCGCTTCGACGCCCGCGACTGGAAGGGCAGCCAGCGCGATGCCGTCGAGCGCATCGAGCTGTACGACAGGTTCGTCAATCAGACGGTGGCCGAGCTCGGCGCGGCGCTCGGGGACGCGGCGCTCGAGCGCGAGCGCTGGCGGCAGATCCGCGCCGAGTTCGCCGCGCTGATCAGCGCGCTCCCCGATCCGGAGTTCACCAAGACCTTCTTCAGTTCCATCACCCGCAGGCTGTTCGGCACCGTGGGTGTCGCGCCCGACATCGAGTTCGTCGCGACCGACCTCGACCCGCTGGCCGCCGTCGAGGGCAGCGTCGGCACCAACAGCTACGTGAACCACGGCTCGCTGGCGCTGTTGTTCGAGGACCTGCTCGGCGACGTGCGCTTCCGCTCGCCGTGGCGCGATCTCGACAAGAGCATCGCGCACGTCGCCGGCGAGGTGCGCGCCTACCTCGAGGCGCGTGGCGAGCGCCGCGCGGTCGAGCGCGTCGAGGTCATCCGGCCGGTCTTCTACCAGGTGTCGCGCGCCTACATCGTCGGACGGCTGCTGGGGCGGGGACTGCTGGCGCCGCTGGTGATCGCGCTCAAGAACACCGACAGCGGCATGCTGGTGGATGCGGTGCTGCTGGCCGAGGACGACGTCAGCATCGTCTTCGGCTACACCCGCTCCTACTTCCACGTCGACCTGGAGCGCGTGGCCGAGGCGGTGGTGTTCCTGCGCTCCATCATGCCGCGCAAGCCGGTCAGCGAGCTGTTCACGGTGCTGGGGCGCGCCCGCCAGGGCAAGACCGAGCGCTACCGCGAGCTGGTGCGCCACCTGGAGCGCACCCAGGATCTCTTCACGCACGCCGCCGGCGAGCGCGGGCTCGTCATGGTGTGCTTCACCCTGCCCTCCTTCGACGTGGTCTTCAAGGTCATCCGCGATCGCTTCCCGCCGCCGAAGACGGTGCTGCGCGAGGAGGTCATCGCCAAGTACCGGATGGTCTTCATCCACGACCGCGCCGGCCGCCTGGTGGATGCACAGGAGTTCCGCCGTCTGCGCTTTCCGCGCGCGCGCTTCGACGCGGAGCTGCTGGCCGAGCTGCGGCGCGAGACCGCGCGCACCGTGCACGAGGACGGCGAGGACCTGGTGTTCGACCACGTGTACATCGAGCGGCGCATGGTCCCGCTCAACCTCTACCTGCGCAGCGCCAGCCCCGCGGCGGCGGTCGACGCCGCGCTCGACTACGGGCAGTGCATCCGCGACCTCGCCTGCACCGACATCTTTCCGGGCGATCTGCTGCTGAAGAACTTCGGCGTCACCCGCCACGGGCGCGTGATCTTCTACGACTACGACGAGCTCGCGCGCGTGACCGACTGCAACTTCCGCGATCTGCCCGAGGCACAGAATCCCGAGGACGAGATGCGCGGCGAAGCCTGGTTCTACGTCGCCGACAACGACGTCTTTCCGGAGACCTTCATGCGCTTCCTCGCCTTCGGCGAGGCCGAGCGCTCAGCGCTGCTGCGCGTGCACGGCGAGATCCTCACCGCGAAGTTCTGGCGCGACGTGCAGCTGCGGCTGCGCGAGGGGGAGGTGGTCGAGGTCCTGCCCTACCACGCGCACCGCGTGCGGGTCGCCAGCAGCGGCTGAGCGCGCCAGCGCCGCCAGCACGCCGTTGGCGAACTCCCAGTTGACCAGCTCCTCGAGAAAGCTGCTGACGTAGGCGGCGCGCCGGTTCTGGTGATCGAGATAGTAGGCATGCTCCCACAGGTCGAGCGCCAGCAGCGCCGGCTCGCCGTGGGTGAGCGGCGTCTGCGCGTTGTGGGTCGCGCGAATCTCGGGCGCGCCGTCGCGCCACACCAGCCACAGCCAGCCGCTGCCGAAGTGGGCGCTCGCGGTGGTCTTCCACTTGTGAGCGAAGCGCTCGTACGAGCCGAAGCGCTTGACCAGCGCCTCGCCGATGCGCCCGTGGGCGGCACCGCCGCCGCGCGGGCGCATGGAGCGCCAGAAGAGATTGTGGTTCCACACCTCGGCGGCGTAGCGGTAGAGCGCGTGATGCGCCGGACTGCGCTCGGTGACCCGGATCAGCTCCTCGAGGGAGAGCTGCTCGAGCGCGGTATCGCGCGCCAGTGCGCGCATGCGATCGAAGCACACGCGCTGGTGGCGCAGGAAGTGGAATACCACCGAGTCGCGCGACATGGCTGGCTCGAGATCGGCGAAGTCGTACGGCATGGCCGGGCTCTCGACGTTCATGGAGACTCCTTCCTCGCACAGCGGCGTCCCAGTTCGACCCGCGCGCCGCGCGGCGGTTCCGCTCAGCGCGTGGTCGCCGTGCCGCTGCGCGCTGTGTCGACGGGCGGCTGCGGCTGCTCGCCGAGGTTGGTGCGCAGAAACTCCGTTACCTTGCGATACAGTGTGAGGCGCATGTCCGGCTGCAGCAGGCTGTGCTCGCCGTGCTTGATGAGCACCAGCTCGTGCGGCACGCCCGCGCGCGCGAGCTCGCGGTCCATCGCCCTGCTCTGCTCCGCGAGCACGGTGTAGTCGTCCTCGCCGTGCACCAGCAGTACCGGCACGCGGATGCGCGCGGCGTGCGCGAGCGGCGACTCGGCCTTGAGCGTCACCGGGTCGGTGCCCATGGCGTCTCCGGCGGAGTCCTTGCCGCCATAGAAGCGCTCATCGTCGACGGCCATCTGCGACATGTCGCTGACGCCCGCGATGCTCACCGCGCAGCGGTACAGCGCCGGCTCCTTCTCGACGCCGGTGAGCGCGGCGTAGCCGCCGTAGCTCCAGCCGACGATGCACATGCGCGCCGGATCGGCTACGCCGGAGTCGATCAGCCAGTGGGCGCCGGCGGTGATGTCCTCGTGCATGATCGTGCCCCAGGCCTGGTGCCCGGCCTCGCGCCACTGCTGCCCGTAACCGGTCGAGCCGCGGAAGTTGAGCTGCAGCACGGCGTAGCCACGCGTCGCGATCACCTGCACCAGCGGGTCGTAACCCCAGTGATCGCGAGCGTAGGGTCCGCCGTGCGGCAGCACCACTGCCGGCAGACGCTTGCCGGGCTCCGCACCCGGAGGCAGCGTCAGATATCCCGGAATGGCGATGCCGCCCGGGCCCGGCACGGTGATCGGCCGCATGGGCGCGAGCTGCGCCTGCTCGAGCCCGACGCCCTGGCGGCCGAGCTCGGTGAGCCTGCCGCTCACGGTGTCGAACAGATGAAAGCGCGGCGGCATCACGTCGCTGTAGGAGATCGTGACCAGTTTCGATCCGTCGCGGCTGGCATCGACCACCACGTGGTAGGCGCCGGGGAGCTCGCGCTCGAGCTGCCGCTCGACGGCCGCGGCATGCGGGTCGGTGAACCAGGTGTGCGGTCGGTCGGTCTCGTAGACGAAGCCCGCGACGTGACGGTCGAGCGGCCACTCGAGGATGCCGCCGACGTCGACGTCGGGGACCGAGAACACCAGCTGCATGGCGCTGCTCTGCGCCTCGAGATCGATCTGCCACACGGCGGTGCGTCCCGCCCAGGGCGCGAACACCAGCAGCTCGTTCGGCTGCGCCGCGAAGGCGAGCGGATCGAAACGCTTGCGGTCGAAGCGCCTGAACTCCTCGAGCGTGCGCCACGGCGCGTTCGGACCGGTGCGCGCGACGTACACGCCGGTGTCGTCACGAAAGCCGTAGCCGAAGCGCACCACCCCCGCCTGATCGGCGGTCCAGTCCATGACCGGCGGGCGCGCGGGAACCTCGAGCTTCAAGTCGCCCCGATATACGTCGAAGCGGTAGACCGCGGGAAAGACGCTGCCGGCATCGCCGAGCTCGATCAGCACGTGGTTCGGGTCATCGGGCAGCCAGTGCACGATGCGGTCCTGGAACTGTGCGTGCGCGGCCGGCGGCAGCCGGGCGAAGAAGGAATTGCGGAACAGCAGGCGCGGCGAGCGACCGTCGGCGTCGATCGCCAGCAGCCGCGAGGCCGGGAACAGCCGCTCGGGATTACCGCCGCGCACCACGCCCTCGAGGTGGCACAGCATCCGGTCGTTGGTCTTGAACTCGCAGCGGGTGACGCTGAGGTCGCCGGTGTTCGCATTCAGCACGGTGCGCTCGCGTCCCGAGGCGAGCTCGCGCACCACGATGCGGCGCTGGCCCGCCACCGTCGCGACGTACACGAGCTTGCCCGCGTCGGGCGAGATGTGCGGGCTGTCCATGCCCGGCGCGGCGGCGAACAGCTCGAGCGGCAGCGAGGAGTCGGAGGCGGACGGCAGAGCGAGCGCCAGCTCGCGCGGCGGCTGAGTGGCGAGCGCCGGCGGGGCGCCGGGCGATGGCGTGCCGGAGAGCGGTCGCGGCGCGGCCGGCGCCTGCTGCAGCGCGAGGAGGAGCGCCGCGCCCAGTAAGCGCGCGAAGCAGCTCCCGAACCGCGCCATCAGCCCCCTCCTCGCTCAGGACCCCGCGGCAGCCAGTGCCCGCGTCACATCCTCGACCAGATCGTCGAGGTCCTCAAGTCCGACCGAAAGCCGCACCGTTCCCGCGGTGATTCCCGAAATCTTCTGCTCGGCGGCGTTGAGATCGCGCGCTCCCATGATGTGCGGCGTGACGATGAGCGATTCGCCCGAGCCGAGGCTCGGGGTGAGCGCGAACAGCTCGAGCGCATCCGCGAAGCGCCGGCAGGCGCCGTCGCCGCCGGCGAGGTCGAAGCTGACGATCGTGCCGAAGTCGCGCATCTGCCGTGCGGCGAGCGCGTGCTGCGGGTGGGTCGGCAGCCCCGGGTAGTGTACGCGCGCCACCGCCGGATGCGCCGCCAGCAGCTGCGCGATGGCGAGCGCGCTGGCGCACTGCGCGCGGTAGCGCACGAAGTAGGTCTTGAGGCCGCGCAGGATCAGGAAGGCGGCGTGCGGATCGAGCGTGCCGCCGAGCACGCTGAAGTCGGCGCGCAGGGCGCGGATCAGCTCGCCGCGGGCGATGACCGCGCCGCCGAGCACGTCGCCCGCCCCGGAGGCGTACTTGGTGAGGCTGTGGACGAAGACGTCCACGTCGTACTCGCCGTGCTGGTGAAAGCCGGCGAAGGTGTTGTCCATGACGGTGAGCGCGCCGGCGGCGCGCGCCGCGCGCGTGAGCGCCTCGATATCGGCGATCCGGGTGACTGGATTAGTCGGGCTCTCGAAATGCACCAGCCGCACCGGCTGCGTGGCGAGCACGCGCTCGATGCCCGCCGTGTCCTCGATCGAGAGCAGCGTGTGCGTCACGCCGAAGCGTGCCAGCACGCGCCGGATCAGCTGGCGCGTCGGGCCGTAGCCCTCGATGAAGGAGAGAATGTGATCGCCCGAGCGCGTGAGCGCGATGAGCGCCTGGGAGATCGCGCCGGCGCCGCTCGCCGTGACCAGGCAGTCCTCCCGGTCCTGCAGCTGCGCGAGCAGCTGCTCGAGCTCGCGGTTGGTCGGGTTGCCAGAGCGCGTATAGAAGAAGCCCGGACGCTCGCCGCGCAGGAACTCCTCGGTCGCCGCGACGCTCTCGAACTCGAACTTGACGCTCTGGTAGATCGGCGGCACGAGCGCACGGTTGCCCGGCGGCAGCTCGACCGGCGGCGGGTGATTGACGCGTGTGGGCTTCTTCATTCGAGCGTGAAGCGGTCGGCGTCGAGGTGCGCCGGAAACTTGTCGCGGAAGGCGGCCAGCCGCCCGCCGTCGAGCTCGACGGTGATCAGCGCCGGCTCCGCCGCAGCTTCCGCGAGCGGCTGGCCGAGGTAGTCGATCGCGGCGCTGTCGCCCGAGTGTGCGACGCCGTGGCCGTCGGGGCCGACGCGGTTGACGCCGACCACGTACGCCTGGTTCTCGATGGCGCGCGCCTTGAGCAGCGTCCGCCAGGCGTGGGCGCGGGCGGCAGGCCAGTTCGCCACGTAGAGCAGCAACTGGTAGTCGAGTCCCGCGCGGCGGCGGCTGAATACCGGAAAGCGCAGGTCGTAGCACACCAGCGGACAGACGCTGAAGCCGCGCCACGCCACCGTCCAGGCGGCCGCCCCCGGCGCAAAATGCTCGTGCTCGCGTCCCATGCGGAACAGGTGGCGCTTGTCGTAATGGCGCAGCGCCGCGCCGCCCGGCTCGGCCCACAGCAGCCGGTTGTAGTAGCGGCCGCCCTCGGCGGTGATGACGCTGCCGGTAATCGCCGCATCGAGCTCCTCGCTCAGGTCCCCGAGCCAGGTGCAGGTCGGTCCGCCGGCGCTCTCGCCGAGACGCTCGACCTCCATGCTGAATCCGGTGGTGAAGGTCTCGGGCAGCACCACGAGATCGGTGCTGCCGGCGAGCGGTGCGAGCAGCTCTGCGAAGCGGGCGCGATTGGCGGCCGGCTCGCCCCAGACGAGCGGCTGCTGCACCAGGGTGACGCGTAATTGGCTCATCGGCGTGAACCTCCGAGGCGCGCCGCGAACGCCGTGAGGCGCGCCGCGGCCTCATCCAGCGTGGCGTCGCGCTTGGCGATGCAGAGGCGCAGGTACCTGAGCGGCGGGGGCGAGGCGTAGAACGGCGACAGCGGAATGCTCGCCACCCCGCCCTCGGTGAGCAGCCGCTCGGCGAACGCCATGTCGTCGGGCGGGGCGAACTCGCCGAAGTCGAGCAGCTGGAAATACGTGCCGCGGGCCGGCGGCAGGCGAAACCCGGAGCCCTCCAGTGCCGCGCGCAGCCGGTCGCGCTTGGCCTGGAAGAATGCCGCGAGGCCGCGCCAGCCGTCGGGTTGCTCCGCCAGATAGGCGGCGATCGCCTGCTGCAGCGGATGGGCGATGCTGAAGGTGTTGAACTGATGCACCTTGCGCAGCTCCGCGGTGAGCGCGCGCGGCGCCACGCAGTAGCCGACGCGCACGCCGGTCGCGTGCAGCGTCTTGCCGAAGGAGAACACGGCGAAGCTCCTGTCGCGCAGCTCCGGGTGGGTGAGCACCGAGTGGTGACGGGCGCCGTCGAACACCACGTGCTCGTACACCTCATCCGACAGCACCAGCACGTCGCGGCCGCGGATCGCGCCGGCGAGCGCGTCGAGATCGGCGCCGCTCGCGACGCTGCAGGCGGGGTTCGAGGGACTGTTGAGCAGCACCAGGCGGGTGCGATCGGTGAGCGCCGCGCGCACCCGGTCCCAGTCGTAGCGGAAGTCCGGCGGCTCGAGCGGCAGCCGCACGCAGCGGCCGCCGGCGAGGCGCACGGCCGGCTCGTAGGAATCGTAGGCAGGGTCGAAGGCGATCGCTTCCTCGCCGGATGCGATCACCGCCTGGATCGCCGAGTAGATCGCTTCCGTCGCCCCCTGGGTGACGGTGATCTCGCTCTCGGGATCCGAGTCGATGCCGTAGCAGGCCTGAATCTTGAGCGCGATGCGCGCGCGCAGCTCGGGCACGCCCTCCATGGGCGCGTACTGGTTGTGGCCGGCGGTCATGGCGGCGGCCACCAGCGCACTCAGGCGCGGGTCGATGTCGTAGTCGGGGAAGCCCTGACCCAGGTTGAGCGCGTTGAGCTCGCGCGCACGGCGCGACATGACGGTGAAGATCGTCGTGCCGACGCCCGGTAGCTTGCTGTCCCGCACGGCTGCTAGATCTCGGCCTCGGCGGCGGCCATGGCCGCCCCCACCACGCCGGCCTGTCCGGCAAAATGCGCCGGGCGCAGCTGCGCCTCCGAGCGCAGCAGCGGCGCGAACTCGGCGAAGCGCTCGCTCACCGCCCCGCCGAGGATGAAGAGGTCGGGCCACAGGAGCTCGTGCAGGCGTTTCAGGTAGTCGTTGACCCGTGCGATCCACTGCGGGAAGTCGAGCTTCTCGGCGGTGCGCACCCGCGCCGAGGCCCACTTCTCCGCATCCATGCCGTTCAACTCTATGTGCCCGAGCTCGGTGTTGGGATAGAGCCGGCCGTCGCAGAACAGCGCGGTGCCGATGCCGGTGCCGAGCGTCACCATGATGACCGTACCGGAGACGCCGCGCCCCGCTCCCCAGCGCAGCTCGGCGATGCCCGCGGCGTCGGCGTCGTTGAGAAACAGGGCCGGGCGGCTGAGCGCACGCGCGGCGAGCGCCGCCCCGTCGGTACCGATCCAGCCGTGATCGACGTTGGCGGCGGTGCGCACCGTGCCCTGCTTGACGACGCTCGGGAAGGCGACGCCGACGCCGCCGACCGCGCCCGGCAGGCGCGCCGCCAGCGATGCCAGCACCGGCATCAGCGCCTTCGGCGTCGAGGGTTGCGGGGTATGAGCGGAGATCAGTCCGCCGGTAACCACGCCCGAGTCGACGTCGACCAGGCCCGCCTTGATCGAGGATCCGCCCACATCGATTCCGAGGACGTTGCGTGTCACGCGCGGCACCTCACAGATTGGCGGCGGCGGCGAGCTGCTGGTCGCGCTCGCGCCGGCGCTGTTGGTAACGCATCCACAGCGTGGAGACGGCGATGCCGCTCGCCACCAGCAGCACCAGGATGGTGGCGAGCGCGTTCACGTCCGGCGTGACGCCGAAGCGCACCTTGGAGAACACTACCATCGGCAGCGTGCTTGAGCCCGGCCCGGCGACGAACTGGGTGATGACCAGGTCGTCCCACGACAGGGTGAAGGCCAGCAGCCAGCCGGACGCGATCGCCGGCAGGATCAGCGGCAGCGTGATGCGGAAAAATACCTTGAGCGGCCGCGCGCCCAGGTCCATGGCCGCTTCCTCCAGCGACTCGTCGAACCCGGCGAGGCGCGACTGCACCACCACGGTCACGTACGCCATGCAGAAGGTGATGTGGGCGAGCGCGATGGTGACCGCACCGGTCCCCTGCGGCCAGCCGATCAGCTGTCCCAGGGCGACGAACATGAGCAGCAGCGAGAGCCCGGTGATGACCTCGGGCATGACGATCGGAGCGGTCACCATGCCGCCGAGCAGCAGCCGCCCGCGGTAGGCGCCGAAGCGCGCCAGCGCCACCCCGGCGAGCGTGCCGAGCACCACCGCGACGCTCGCGGCGACGAAGGCAATGCGGATCGAGAGCCAGGCGGCGGTCAGTATCTGCTCGTTGTGGATGAGCACGCCGTACCACTTGAGCGTGGGCGAGTGCGCCGCGTCCCAGACCGTGACCAGGCGCGAGTTGTTGAAGGAGAACACGATCATCGAGAGGATCGGCACGTAGAGGAACACCAGCCCGAGCACCAGGGCGACGCGCGAGAACAGGCTGCGCGGCTTCATTGCCCGGCCTCCAGCTGCCGCCGCTCGACGCGCTGGAACAGCAGGATCGGCACGATCAGGAGCAGCAGGATCAGGATCGCGACCGCGCTCGCCACCGGCCAGTCGCGGTTCTCGAAGAACTCATCCGACAGCACCCGGCCGATCATCAGCTGGTCGGGGCGGCCGAGCAGCGTCGGGATCACGTACTCGCCCACCGCCGGAATGAAGACCAGCAGCGACCCGGCGACGATGCCCGGCAGCGACTGCGGCAGCGTGATGCGCGCAAAGGCGCGCCACGGCCGCGCACCCAGGTCCGCGGCCGCCTCGAGCAGCGCGGCGTCGTGCTTCTCGAGGTTGGCGTACAGCGGCAGGATCATGAACGGCAGGTAGGAGTAGACGATGCCGACATAGACCGCGAAGTCGGTCTGCAGGAGCGACAGCGGGTGACCGATGACGCCGAGGGCCAGCAGCACGTTGTTGATGACGCCGTTGTTCTTCAAGAGGCCGATCCACGCGTACACCCGCAGCAGAAACGAGGTCCAGAAGGGCAGCACGATCAGCATCAGCAGCAGCGGGCGCGTGGCCGCGCCGGAGCGCGCGATGGCGTAGGC
>JASHVF010000276.1 GCA_030039615.1 Gammaproteobacteria bacterium
TACTGGCAGGAGTGCTGACCGGAGACCTGTCGGATCGGCGCGCACGCTGCCACCTGGTCGGGAACGATTCGGCTTTTCAGACTCGGAAGCCAACTCGCAATCGAGGCGGGCGGCAGGCGGCAGGAAAGGGAAAGGTCACGAACCGGCGCGGACGATACCCCAACCGCGGGCGGCGGCACAAGCGCAACCGCGCCAACCGGGCGCTGCGCCTCACGGCGCGCGCCGCTAGCCGCCGGCGAGGGCCGACAGCAGCGCCAGCAGCAGCAGCAACGCGAGGGTCGCGGCGACGGGCAGGAGCGGACGCGTGAAGATGAACATGGTGGCTGCAAGCTACACGCGCCGGCCGTCGCGAAAAACCGGCTAATCGCGAATTAATTGTTTGGATTCTGCGTACAATTCCGGCATGGATCAGCTGCTTTGCATGAGGAGCTTCGCGCGCGTTGCGGAGCTGCGTTCCTTCACACGCGCCGCGGACTCGCTCGGAATCTCGCGCGCCGTGGTCAGCACCCACGTGGCGGAGCTCGAGCGTCACTTGCGCTGCCAGCTGTTCCACCGCACCACACGGCGCGTGGGACTTACCAGCGACGGCGCCGAGTACCTGACGCGCTGCCAGCGCATCCTCGCCGAGCTCGAGGCGGCGGATGAGGCGGTGCGCCGCACACGCCTCGCGGTGCAGGGACGGCTGCGGGTCGACGTGCCGATCGCATTCGGCCGGGGACTGCTGATCCCGGCACTGCCGCGCTTCACGCAGCGCTACCCCGAGCTGCAGCTCGAGGTGCAGCTCAACGACCGGGTGATCGACCTCATCGAGGAGGAAGTGGACCTCGTGGTGCGCGCCGGCCCCGTCAAGGAGCCACACCTCATCGCACGGCGCATCGTCGACACGCGCCTCATCACCTGCGCCTCGCCCGAGTACCTGCGCGAGCACGGCATCCCGGCGGAGCCCGAGGAGCTGCGGCGCCACAAGCTCATCGGCCATCTCTCGAGCAGCACCCATCGGCCGTACAAGTGGCTGTTCCAGCGCGGCACCGTGCGGCGGCAGCTGCAGCTGCCCTTCAGCGTATCGTTCAACTCGGTCGAGGCGCGCATCCAGGCGGCCGTGCGCAGCGTCGGCATCGTGCAGTCCTCCGACATCATGGTGGCGGAGGCCCTCGCCGCCGGGCGGCTGCAGGTGGTGCTGCAGGAGTGGTCGGCGCCGGGGGCGCCGCTCATGGTCGTGTGCCGCAGCGGGCTGCACAACTCGCCGCGGATCCGCGTGTTCGCCGATTTTGCCGCCGAGCTGCTGCTGCAGTACCGGCGGCGGGTGGACGCGCTGCTGGAAGGTTAGCGTTTGTTGCGGCCGGCGAGCTGATCCAGCGCGCGCAGCTGCAGCACGGTCGCATCGGATGCCGGCAGCAGCTGGTTGGCCTGGCGCACGAAGGGCGCCACCTGGGCGACCGGCAGCGGCGGGCTGATGAGGTAGCCCTGTGCGAAATCGCAGCCCAGGCGCCGCAACAGGCCCCAGGCGTCGGCGTCCTCGACGCCCTCCGCGACCACCTTGAGCCCCATGCTGTGGCCGAGCTCGATCGTCGAAGTGACGATCGTGACGGCGCCCTGCACCGCCTGTGTGATGAGCGAGCGGTCGATCTTGAGCTCATCCACCGGCAGGAGGCTCAGCTTGGAGAGCGAGGAATGGCCGGTGCCGAAGTCGTCGATGGCGAAGCGTACGCCGGCGATGCGCAGCAGCTGCATGTTGCGCGCCGCGCCCTGCGGGTCGAGCATCACCGCGCTCTCGGTGATCTCGAGCAGCAGCGAGGTGGGATGCACCGAGTGCGCGCGCAGCAGCGAGAGGATCTCGTCGCCGAGCTGCGGGTCGAGAATGTCGGGCGCCGAGAGGTTCACGGCCACCTGCATGTCGAAGCCCTGCTCCTTCCATTCGCCCATCTGGCGGATGGCGGTCTTGAGCACCCAGTCGGTGAGGCGGCGCGCGCCGCCGGTGCGCTCGGCGAGCGGCACGAATTCCGCCGGTGAGACCGGCCCGAGCGTCGGATGCGTCCAGCGCACCAGCGCCTCGAGGCTGCGCACCGAGCGCGCCGCCATGGTGACCAGCGGCTGGTAGACGAGCGTCAGCTGACTGCGATCGATGGCGGCGCGCAGATCGGCGATGAGCGTCAGGCGGCGGCGGTGCGCGTCGTCCTGCCCGGCGCGGTACATGCCGACGCGCGCGGGCGTGTCGTGCGCGTCCTCGAGCGCCACCTGCGCACGCTGCAGCAGCTCGTCGGCGGTGCTGCCGTGGTCGGGCACCAGGCAGATGCCGCAGGCGACGTGCAGCTCGAGCCCCACGCCCGCGATGTGAAAGCCGGTGTGGATGAGGCCGGCGAGCTGCTCGGCATAGAGCTGGGCGCGCTCGGCGGTACAGCCGGGCGAGATCACCAGGAACTGCGCCTCGCCGAGCCGCGCGACGGTGTCGTTCTCGGAGATGTTCTGGCGCAGCCGGTGCGCCACCTCGCGCAGTACGTCGTCGCCCACCTGCAGTCCCAGCGAGACGTTGATATCGCGCAGGTTCCGCAGGCTCACCAGAATCAGCGCGCCGCGCACGCCGCGCGCGGCGTCGTGCACCAGCCGCTCGAGCACCTGCGTGGCGAACCAGCGATTCGGCAGCTGCGTGAGCGGGTCGTGCTGCGCGTGGAAAGTGATGGCGGTCTCGCGCTCGGCGATGTTGCGCTGCATGGCGTTGAAGGTCTGCGCCAGGCTCCTGAACTCATCGCCTCCCGAGACACTCACCGTGGTGTCGTAGTGTCCCTGCTGGATGCGTTGCGCCGCGCGCGCCAGCTCGCCGATCGGGCGCGAGGCGGTGCGCCCGAGCACCGCGCCGAGCAGCGCGGCCATGAGCAGCGCGATGCCGTCGATCTCCAGCATGTCGAGGCGCAGCTCGTGGTAGGGCGCGAGCACTTCGCTGTTGGGCTTGAACAGCTGCACGTCGACCGAGGCGCCGAGGGTCTCGAGCGGCTGCGCCAGGGTGAGATAGTCGACTCCGGCCAGGCTGGCGAGATGCGCCGCCGCGCCGCCGGCGGACTCGGAGCCGGCGGCTGCCGGTGCACTGGTCGCCGCCGCGAGCAGCTGGTCGCGCTGCTTGTCCGGCAGGGTCGTTGCGACGTGCGCTCCGCCCTCGGTGTCGCGCAGCACGAGCGCCACCTTGGAGCCCACCTGCTCCTCGATGCGCTTCGCGAGCGCTTCGTCCGCGATGAAGCCCATGGCGACCCAGGCGATGGGCTCGGGCGTGCGCACCGGCGCGAACACCAGCTGGTAGGGAACGGGGTCGGCGTCAGCACCGAGCGCCATGAAGACGGGATGATCCCGCACGGACGGATCGCGCAGCAGCCGCTGGATGACCTGGACCGACTGCGCATCGACCGAAACGCTCGAGGCGATGACCCTGCCATGGGTGTCGATCACCATCACCATGTCGGCGCCGATGCGCCGGGCGTTGTTGCGCGCGGCGGACAGCACCGTGGGCGGATCGCCGCTCGCGACCGCTTCGCGGAACCCGAAATCCGCGGC
>JASHVF010000277.1 GCA_030039615.1 Gammaproteobacteria bacterium
GCCCCCCAGCCGGCTGCGGCGGCGCCGGCGGTCTCCCACCCGATCGCGCCGGCCGGCGGCAGCGCCGAAGCGCTGCCGGCGCTCAACGACAGCGACCAGCTGGTCGAAGACTCACTCACCGGCGTGTTGGGGCGTCCGACCATCGAGGCCCTGCTGGTGCCGCAGAACATCGTGCGGCACATCGTGGTGACGGTCGACAACCTGCCGCGCCACAAGGTCGCCCCCGAGCTGCGGCCGGTGAAGCCGACGCCCGGCCAGACGGTGGTCTCGAGCCAGGGCGACCTCATCGTGCTCAGCGAGGCCAACTTCGCCCGCTACACGACCTTCGTGCACGCCGTCCAGGCCGCCGACGTCAAGGCGCTCGTGGCGGTCTACCAGCGGCTCTACCCGCTGTTCCAGCAGGCATACGAGGATCTCGGCTACCCGGGCAAGTACTTCAACGACCGGCTGGTCGAGGTGATCGACCAGTTGCTCGAGACCCCGGAGGTGGCGCCGCCGATCGCGCTCGAGCAGCCGCGCGTCTTCTATACCTTCGCCGATCCCGCGCTCGAGGCGCGCTCCGACGGGCAGAAGCTCCTGATCCGCATGGGGCCGGCGAACGCGCGCATCATCAAGGCGAAGCTGCGTGAGCTGCGCGCCGAGATCGTGGCGAGGAAATAGCGGCGGGCGGTGAGGACGTGAGCGATCCGATCGCCGCCCCCGACGAGCAGGGCCTCGAGAAGCCCCTCGCCGAGCTGCGCTCGGTGCTGATCGCCGGTGAGGCGATCGAAGCCTGGGCAATCCAGCGGCGGCTGTTCGCACTGCGGCACCGGCGTGTCATCGTCGCCGCGACCGGCAACCGGCTGATCATCATCGCGCGCTCGCTGCTCGGCGGCTTCAACCTCGTCTCGGTGCGCTGGCAGGACCTCGAGGAAGTGACGCTGCGGGTCGGTGTGTTCGCGGCCGATCTCGGCATCCGCGCCGGCAAGGCCGCCGATCTCGCCTCGCTCGGCGCCGAGGGCTCGCAAAGAGTGCAGCTCGAGGGGCTGCGCAAGGCGCAGGCGCAGGCCGTCTATCGCATCTGCCAGGCGCAGGATCAGGCGTGGCGCGAGAAGCGCCGGGTGCGCGAGCTCGAAGAGTTGCGGGCGCGCTCGGGCGGCATCCAGGTTACTTCGGCAGCCCCGCTCGCCGCCCCCGCCGGCGGCGGCGATGACGCGGTGCGGCGGCTGCAGGAAGCCAAGCGCATGCTGGATGAGCGCCTCATCACCGACTCCGAGTACGAGGCCATCAAGGCGCGGATCGTTTCCTCGTGAAGCTCCGCTGCGTAGCAGCACGCATGCAACACGGCGGCGCCGCTATACATAAGCATTAACAGCTAATCCACAAGTCATCCACAGGACAGGTGCGCTAGGCTTGTCCCATGGTTGCGATCCGCATGCGCCGGCACAAGCCGGTCGAGAACGAAGTCATCGGCACCTACAGCTTTACGAGCCGCACGGTGCAGATCATGAAGACTCCGGACGACCACATCCTCTGGACCTGCGACTGCGACAAATTCCGCCGTCAGGCCGGGCAGCGCGAGCCGCTCTGGTGCAAGCACATCGCCAAGGCCGCCGCGCGCCGCTCGCTCGAACGGCTCACCCGGCGGGTCGCCGTAACGCGCGCCGAGCGCTGAGACACGCCGTCCGCGCCGGCCCCTGGCCGTGTACCCCGTCCGACCCGGCGCGCGTTTTTGCGGCGCCCGGGGTTTTTCGGTATCGTCGCGTGGCACGGTAACAGGAGCATCGTCATGCGTTGGGAAACTCCGCGAGCCATCGAGATGCGTTTCGGCATGGAAGTCACGATGTATATCGCGAGACGCTGAGCGCTCTCCGGGGCGGTCGGCATTGCGCGCCGCCCCGCCTGACTTCGATGCATCGTGAGAATCCGGGTACTGGGGTCCGCCGCCGGTGGCGGCTTTCCTCAGTGGAACTGCAACTGTCGTAACTGCTCGGGCGTGCGTCGCGGCCTCATAAGAGCCGTACCCCGCACGCAATCCTCGATCGCCGTCACCGGCCGCGACGGCGCGGCCTGGGCGCTGGTGAACGCTTCCCCGGATATTCTCGCGCAGCTCAAGGCGCATCCCGACCTGCAGCCGGCGCGCGCGCTGCGCGACACGGCCATCGCCGGCATCGTGCTGGTCGATGCGCAGATCGATCACAGCACCGGCCTCTTCATGCTGCGCGAGTCGCGCCAACCGCTCGCCGTCTGGTGCACCGAGAGCGCGCACCAGGACCTGACGCGCGGCAATCCGATCTTCGAGGTACTGGCGCACTACTGCGGAGTCGAGCGCCGACCCATGGACCCCGGCGGGGCGGAGTTCGCGGTCGACGGCGTCGCGGGAGTGCGCTGGCGCGCACTGGCGGTGGCGAGCAAGCCCGCGCCTTACTCGCCCCACCGGGAGAACCCGGTGCCCGGCGACAACGTGGCGCTGGTCATCACCGATGAGGCGAGCGGCCGCTCGGTGGTGTACGCGCCCGGGCTCGGTGCGATGGAGCCCTCGCTATGGAGTGCGCTCAAGTCCGCCGACTGCGTGCTGCTCGACGGCACCTTCTGGAGCGACGACGAGATGGTGCGCCAGGGCGTCTCCGGCAAGTACGCGCGCGAGCTCGGGCATTTGCCCCAGAGCGGCCCTGAGGGCATGCTCGAGTGGCTGGCGCAGCTGCCGCGCGCCACGCGGCGCATCCTGATCCATGTGAACAACACCAACCCGATACTGGATGAGGATTCCGCCGAGCGCGCCGCGCTCGAGCGCGCCGGCGTCGAGGTCGCCTACGACGGCCTGGAGATCGTGCTGTGAGCGCGGCGGCGGCCTGGTCGCGCGAGGAATTCGAGGCGCGGCTGCGCGAGCGCGGGCGCGCCTATCACATCCACCATCCCTTCAACGTCATGCTGAACTCCGGCAAGGCGACGCGCGAGCAGATCCGCGGCTGGGTGGCGAACCGTTTCTACTACCAGGTCAGCATCCCGCTCAAGGACGCGGCGATCCTCGCCAACTGCAACGAACGTGCGGTGCGGCGCAACTGGGTGCAGCGCATCCTCGACCACGACGGCTATGGCGAGGATCCCGGCGGCATCGAATGCTGGCTGCGTCTCGCCGAAGCGGTCGGCCTCGAGCGCGCCGCGGTCGAGAGTCTCTCGGCGGTGCTGCCGGGCGTGCGCTTCGCCGTCGACGCCTACGTGAACTTTGCGCGCCGCGCCCCCTGGCCGGAGGGAGTGTGCGCCTCGCTGACCGAGCTGTTCGCGCCCGAGATCCATCGCCAGCGCCTCGCCGGCTGGCCGCAGCACTACCCATGGATCGACCCGGCGGGACTCGAGTATTTTCAGAGCCGCATGAGCCGCGCACGCCGCGACGTCGAGTTCGCGCTCGCCGTGACGCTCGAGCGCTTCACGAGCCCGGGCGAACAGCGGCGTGCCCTCGAGATCCTGCAGCTGAAGCTCGACATCCTCTGGCAGATGAACGATGCGATGGCGCTCGCCTTCGGGGTAACGACATGAGCGACGTCACGGCGAGCTCGCGCCCCGCGATCGCGCACGGCATGCGGCTGCAGTGGGAGCCGGCGCAGGAGGCGCACGTGCTGCTCTACCCCGAGGGCATGGTGAAGCTCAATGGCAGCGCCGGCGCGATCCTCGCGCGCTGCGACGGAGTGCGCAGCGTGGCGGAGATCGTCGCGGACCTCGAGCATACCTTCGAGACCTCGGGCCTCACCGACGACGTCATGGCATTCGTGGCGCTGGCGCTCGAGCGGCGCTGGCTGGAGCTGCGCACGTGAGCGCGTCGCCGGTTTGCGGCCTTCTGCCGGCCTGAGGGATCGTCATGGCGGTGCGTCGGGTGCTTAGGATGGGCGAGCCGCTGCTG
>JASHVF010000278.1 GCA_030039615.1 Gammaproteobacteria bacterium
GTCGCACCAGAACCGGCTGCTCGAGGCCGAAGGCGCCTACGCCCAGGCGCTCGCGCTGCTGGCGCTGGCCGGCGGCGGCGCGCTGGCCGACCCCACCGACGGCACCGGGCCCAAACCCAGGCCCAGCTCGCTCGCGCCGCGCCACACGCAGAGCCGCGTCTACGGTACGCCGGTCTCCAAGCCGATCCTGCACAAGCGCAGCAAGCCCGCGCACCCGGCGCCGGCGGCGCAGCCCGCCGCGCCGATCAAGTAGGCCTCGGGTGCGGCGGCTGCATTTGCATTAGAGTGGCCGCGTGTCCACCGTGGCCGAAGTCGACAGCCAGCTGAGCCGCGCATCCGCCTCCTTCGATCGCGGCGAGCTCGCGCAGGCGGAATCCGCCTGCCGCAGCGTGCTCGCTGCACATCCCAACAACCCCGCGGCACTGCACCTGCTCGGGCTGGTGCGTGCCCGCGGCGGTGACCGCCGCGAGGGCGAGGCGCTGCTCCGCCGCAGCGTCGAGCTCGAGCCCACCGACACGCGGCTGCGGCTCAATCTCGCGACCTTCCTGCGCCGCGCCGACCGGCTGGACGAAGCCGAGCGTGTTTATCGGCGCGTGCTGCAGCTCGCGCCCGGGGAACGGGGCGCGCGCCACGGGCTGGTGCTGACACTCGATGCTCTCGGCCGGGGTCGCGACGCCGAGATCCAGTGCCGCACGCTCATCGATTCGGACCGCGCCAGACCCGACGGCTGGGCGGCGCTCGGTTTCGTACTGTCGCACCAGAACCGGCTGCTCGAGGCCGAAGGCGCCTACGCCCAGGCGCTCGCGCTCGACCCCGGCAACGCCGCGCTGAGTCGCCGCCACGGCTCGCTGCTCGCGCGACTCGATCGTCCCGAGGAAGCGCTCGCCGCCCTGGCGCGGGCGCAGTCGCGCGGGGTACGCGGCTTTGAGATGGAGTTCGCGCGCGGCCGGGCGCTCAGCCAGCTCGGCCGTCTCGCGGAGGCCGAGCGCGCCTACGCGGCGGCGGTGGAGCTGCGGCCGCGGCACGCCGACGCGCAGCTGTACCTGGCACGGGTGCGGCAGGCGCTCGGCGACCCGGATTTCTCCCGTTCGCTCGCTGCCGCGGTGCTCGCCGCGCGCGACGATCTCACCCTGCACGAGGCGCTCGCCGGGCTGCTGTTGAGCGCCGCGCGCGCTGACGTCGCGGAACGGCTGCTGCGCGATGAGCTCGAGCGCGCCGGCCCGGTGCCGCGGCTGCGCTACCTGCTGTCGCGCGTCATGCGCGAAGGCGAGCGGCTGGCGGAGGCGGAAACCGAGGCGCTGGAAGCGGCCGCGGCGCTGCCCGATGACCCCGGCGTGGTCGAGAACCTGGTATCGATTCTGCTGTCGCGCCAGCGACCCGCCGAGGCGCAGGCGTTCATCCGTGCGCAGCGCGCGCGCATGCCCGGGGCACAGGGCTGGATCGCCTACGAGGCGGTGGCCGCGCGCCTCCTCGGACAGCCGCAGTACGCCGAGCTCTACGACTATCAGCGCCTGGTGCGCTGTTACGAGCTCGAGCCGCCGCCGGGCTATGCGTCCATGGCCGAGCTGAATGCGGCACTGCTCGAGGTGCTGGCGCTGCGCTACTGCGCCGACACCCACGCGATCGGCGACAGTCTGCGCAATGGTCGCCAGACCATGCGCAACCTGGCGATGGATCCGAACCCGATCGTGCAGGCGTGGCTGCGCGCCTGCCAGGAGCCGCTGCGGGCCTACCTCACGGCCATCGGGCGCAGCGCCGCCCATCCCTTCAGCGCCCGCAACCAGGGGGCCGTGCAGATCGCGGCCGCCTGGTCGGCCCAGCTGCAGCGCGGCGGCTACCACGTCAATCACTTCCACAACCACGGCTGGATCAGCGCCACCTACTACGTGCAGGTCCCGGAGGAGTGCGGCGACGCGGAGCTCAAGAGCGGCTGGCTCAAGCTCGGCGAGCCGCGTTTTGCGACTCCCGGAGCGGGAGCCGGCTGCGTGGTGCAGCCGCGCCCGGGGCAGCTGGTGCTGCATCCGGCCTACATGTGGCATGGCACGAGTGCGATCCGCAGCGCGCAGCCGCGCACCGCCGTCTCCTTCGAAGCAGTGCCCGCGGCGGCCGCTTAAGGAGCGTGCGCCGCGGGCTTCCAGCCGACCTGATCGCCGACCTTGATGCCGAGCAGCCCCGCCTCGCCGCCACGCAGCTCGAGCACCGCGCCGACCGGCACACCGGAGCTCAGCAGATCGGTCTTCAGCGGCGCCGCGTTGGCGATGATTTTCACCACGCGGCCGTTCTGGATGAACAGCAGGTCGAGCGGGATGTAGGTGTTCTTCATCCAGAACGACACCACCTGCGGCGGCGCGAACGGGAAGATCATGCCGTGATCGGGCGGCAGGTCGCGCACGTACATCAGGCCCTGCTGGCCGCGCGCCGCGGTGTCCGCGACCCACACGTCGAAGCGAAACCTGCGCGCCGGCGGCGGCTCGCGCTGCACGATCTCGAGCGCGGCGCGCGGGTAAGTCGCCAGGTCGAGAACGTCCGCCGGCTGCGCCGCGGCCGCGGCGATTGCGCCCAGCAGGATCGCGGCGCAGGCGGCGCGGGAGAGTCTGCTCGTCATCATGGGTCCTCCGTCATCGGATCGCATCGTCGCCGAACACCGCATCGCCCGCGAAGTCGAAGCTGCTGATGAGGATGCGCTCGGCATTGTTGAGCGTGCTGGCCGGGGCCACGCAGAAGCCGCGCGCCACCACCCGGTACTTGCGCGGGACACCCGGCGCGCGCAGGCGCTGCTGGTTGAGCGTATCCACCGTGCAGTGATCTTCGCCGCGGGTCGTGTAGAGGCGCTGCGCGCCCTCGACGATGACCGTCACATTGGTCGGCAGCGAACGTCCGTTGCCGCCCTCGCGCACCGCGCTCACTCCGAACACCAGGCGCAGCCGGTGCCCGTCGGCGCGTCTGGGCCCCGCGAAGGCGAGGCGGATGCCGCTGCCGTCGGGGCGCGGGCCGCCGTCGCACTCGATGTCGGCATTACGCCAGTCGATGTCGAGATTGAGCGCACCACGGATGCGCGCCTTGAGGTAGCCGTTGCCGGACGGCAGACAGCCGGCGGGCGCGGACGGCGCGCTGGCGGCCGCGGATGTCTCTGGCTGCGGCATGACGATCGGCGGGCTGGTGGACGGCGGCGCCGGCACGGCGGCGCAGGGCAGCGCCGCGCAGACCAGCGACGCACACAGGCGGGACGCGCGCAACGGATGAGCGCAGGAGATCGGGGACGCGGCACGGGGCATGCGGCGCAGTGTAGCGTGGCCGCATGGCGCTCAGGCACCGGGGGACCTCTCGGCGAGCTCGAGCGAAGGGTAATCGACTGGTGGTGCGTTCGGGGTTACGCCCCGGGGACGACCAGCATCGACTTGGCGAGCCGTGCGTGCACGCGCACCAGGCCGCGGGCGAAGTGCAGCAGCGCCGTCAGCAAGAGCACGCCGAGGATGAGCAGCAACAGACCGCCGACGACGGGGTGATGGAGCTCCCAGGGATGACCGGCGTGCCAGTAGATGTGATCGTTGAGGCTGAAATCCATCCAGCCGATGCGCTCGGCGAGCAGCGTGAGAGGCGTGCCGATGAGCGCCGCGCTCAGCGCCAGCCCGGTGATCGCGATCGTGAAGTAAGCGATCCCGAGCGGCAGCATGATCACGAGGTAGGCGAGCGTGGTCCAGGTGCGCACATCCGTCAGCATCTCGCCGATGCGCGCCCACCAGCTCGCCGGCGGGCCCGGGTGCACGGGACGCCGCGGCATGCGCTCGCCGCTGACGGCCTCGAGCAGCCGTCCTTCCCCGAGCGCCATGACGCGCGTGATGCCGATGAAGGCGAGGAAGAACGGCACGCCGATGATCAGGATCGCGAAGCCGAACGAGAGCGACAGGCCCGTCACGACGATGGTGAAGTACAGGATCCCGGTCGCGAGCGCGAGCAGCATGTAAAGAAGCGAGGTGTAGGTGCGCGGGTCGAGGTACACGCCGAAGAAGCGCTGCCAGCCGCTGGCGCTGGTGGCGGCGGCCGGCACCGGGGTCTTGAGCGCCGCTTTCACCTTGGCCTCGGTGTCGCGATACGCGCTCGCCACCTCTTCGGGTGCGCCGTAGGTGCTCGCAATGAGCTCGAGCACGTCGGCCTCGGACTTGCCCGGGTGGGCGGCGACCTCCGCGCGCAGATACTCCTCCGCGTCGTAGAGCGCATCCTGGATCAGCGCGGGGTCCTGGCCTTCGAGCGCCGCGCGCAACTGCTTGAGGTATTCATCGATAGAGCGGGGAGCACTCATGAGTCGGTTCCTTCAATGAATCGGTCGACGAAGCCGCGCGTCTGGCGCCAGATGCCGCTCCACTGCGCGAGCAGCGAGCGGCCTTCGTCGGTGATGCGGTAGTAGCGCCGTGGCGGGCCCGAGTAGGAGGGCACCACGCGGCTCGTGAGCAGCCCTCCCGCCGCGAGCGTGCGCAGCACCGGGTAGATCGTGCCTTCCTTGAACAGCGCCTCGCCTTCGTTCGCTTTCTGCAGGCGCTTCGCGATCTCGTAGCCGTAGAGGTCTTCAGTGCTGCGGTCGAGCACCGCGAGCAGGACCAGCGCGACGAGGCCCGCGTTGAGGTCCTTCTGAAACTTCCGTGCCTGGCTATCGTCCATTTGCTAGTACTGTAAAGTACACAGTACTAGTTGTCAACCAGTACTATGAAGCAACCTATGCTATGCAACATAACTAGCTGACCGGAGGCCGGATCGGGTCGCGTAGGCTGCTAGACTTCGCCGAAATTCTCGCCAAGGCGGGTGATGAGAAACTCGCTCCTAGAAGTCACACCGGTCATCCCTTCGAGTCTGTCGCGGCTTCCCGAGCTCGCGGGCAATCTCTTCTTCAGCTGGCACCGGCCGATCCGCGCGCTGTTCGAGGATCTGGACGCGCAGCTGTGGAAGCAGACCAACGGCAATCCGCGCCTGATGATCCGCTGCGTGAACCAGTCGGCGCTCGAGCGCGCGGCCCGCGACGGCGGTTATCTCGAGCGCTATCACGCGGCACTCGAGCTGCTCGATGCTTACGTGCGCGTCAGCGCGCCTGCCGATGAGCCGCTCACCGCCTACTTCTGCGCCGAGTACGGTTTTCACGAGAGCTTCCCGATCTACTCCGGCGGCCTCGGGGTGCTCGCCGCGGACTACTGCAAGGCGGCGAGCGACGAGCGCGCCCACTTCGTCGCCGTGGGGCTGTTGTACGAGCAGGGCTACTTCACGCAGACCGTCGACAACGACGGCATCCAGCAGGCCGAGTATGCCGAGCGCGATCCGCGCGACCTGCCGGTCGAGCCGGTGCGCACCGCCGCCGGCGACTGGCTCAAGGTGAGCGTACGCATCGTTGGCCGGGACGTCACCGCGCGCGCCTGGAAGGCGCAGGTCGGGCGCGCGCCGGTCTATCTGCTCGACACCAACTGCCCCGAGAACGCGCCTTCCGACCGCGACATCACCCATCGCCTCTACGGCGGCGATGACTCCACCCGCATCCGCCAGGAGATGATTCTCGGCGTCGGCGGCGTGCGCGCGCTGCGTGCGCTCGGCCTCGCGCCCGCGGTCTGGCACCTGAACGAGGGGCACGCCGCGTTCCTGATCCTCGAGCTGCTGCGCGAGCACCTCGCGGCGGGACTGCCCTTCAACGCGGCCCTCGAGGCGGTCGCGGCCGACTGCGTCTTCACGACGCATACGCCGGTCGCCGCCGGTCACGACGCCTTCGGCCACGATCTGGTGGTGGCGCACTTCGGCGATTTCATCCGCGAGCTCGGCATCCCGGTCGAGCGCTTCCTCGACCTGGCGCGCGCCCCCTCGGCGCCGCACCTGTTCAACATGACGCGCCTGGCGCTGAACGGCGCGCGGCACGTGAATGGCGTGAGCCGCATCCATGGCGGCGTGTCGGCGCGGCTGTGCGCGGACGAGTGGCCGGAGGTGCGCCCGGAGGACAACCCGGTCGGCTACATCACCAACGGCGTGCACGTGCCGACCTTCCTGCATCAGCGCTGGAGCGATTTCCTCGACCGCGAGCTCGACCACGAGTGGCGCGAGCGGCTGCGCGACGTCGACTTCTGGGAGACTCTCGAGCGCGTGCCGGACGAGCGCTACTGGGCGACCGCGCAGGACGTGAAGTCGCGCATGCTGGTGGCGGTGCGCGAGCGGCTGCAGCGCGAGTACGAGCGCAAGGGCTTCTCGCCGGCGCAGCTGCGCCACGTGACGCGGCTGCTCGATCCGCTGCGGCCCGGGGTGCTCACCATCGGCTTCGCACGGCGCTTCGCCACCTACAAGCGCGCCACGCTCCTGATGCACGACGGCGCGCGCCTCGCGCGGCTGCTCAACGATCCCGAGCGCCCGGTGGTGTTTCTGTTCGCCGGCAAGGCGCACCCCGCGGACGAGCCCGCCAAGCAGGTGCTGCGCGAGATCCGCCAGCTGATGATGAGCTCCGAGTTCCTCGGACGCGTGGTGTTCCTCGAGGACTACGACCTGCAGCTCGCGCGCAGCATGATCTCGGGCGTCGACGTGTGGCTCAACAATCCGATCGCACCGCTCGAGGCGAGCGGCACCTCGGGCATCAAGGCCGCCATCAACGGCCGCCTCAACCTCTCCATCCTCGACGGCTGGTGGGCGGAGGGCTGGATGCAGGACAACGGCTGGGGCATTCCGCCGGCCGACGTCGCCGATCCCGAGCGCCGCGACCGGCTCGAGGCCGACATGATTCTCGACACGATCGCGGATGAAGTGCTGCCGCTCTACTACGACAAGAGCTCGCCCGCCTGTCCGCCCGAATGGGTGCGGCGCAGCAAGCGCGCCATGGCGACCGTGATCCCGCGCTTCAACATGCGCCGCGTGCTGTTCGACTACACCCGCGGTCTCTACCAGCCGGCGATCGCGCAGTACCGGCGGCTCGCCGCCGCAGGCTTCACCGGCGCGCGCACGCTGGCGGAGTGGAAGCAGCGGGTGCGGGCGGCCTGGCCGCGGGTGAGCCTCAAGCTCTTGAGCGATGGGGCGCGCGACCTGCCGCGCGGCGAGCGCCTGCGGCTCTCGGTGTCGGTGGCGCTCAACGGTCTGACGCCGGCCGACGTGCGGGTGGAGTTTCTCGCCCGGCGTGTGCTGCCGCGCGTCGACCGCACGCCGCCGCTGCTCTCATCCTACGGGCTGCCTGCGCCCGATGGCCTGTGGCGCAGCGCGCTGGTCGCAGCCGAGGAGCAACACGACGGCGAGACCGTGTTTGCGCTCGACGTCGACCCCGGGGAGTGCGGCCAGTTCGCCACCGAGATCCGCATCTATCCGTGGCACGAGCTGCTCAGCCATCCCTATGAGCTTGGACTCATGAAGTGGGTGTGAGCGGGGCGGCGGCCGCAGTTGCGCAAGCGCCGCGGGTTGCGCTTTAGTACCGTCATGTCCCGCCAGCCCGCCCGCGCCTCCTCCGGCCGCTACGTCAGCCGCCTCACCGGCGGGGCGCTCGCGATCATCATGGCCGGCGGCCGCGGCGAGCGGCTGCGCGATCTGACGCTCAATCGCTGCAAGCCCGCGACGCCATTCGGCGGCAAGTTCCGCATCATCGACTTCGTGCTGTCGAACTGCGTCAACTCCGGCATCCGCCAGATCTCGATCCTGACGCAGTACAAGGCGCAGTCCCTCATCCAGCACGTGCAGCACGGCTGGAGCTATCTGCGCGGCGAGTTCGGCGAGTTCGTGGAAGTGGTGCCGGCGCAGCAGCAGATCGGCGCCCACTGGTACCGCGGCACCGCGGACGCGGTGTACCAGAACGCCGGGCTGATCGCCTCACATCACCCCAAGCACGTGCTGCTGCTGGCCGGCGATCACATCTACAAGATGGATTACGGTCCGATGATCGCCTACCACGTGGAGAAGGGCGCCGACATCACCGTGGGCGTGGTGGAGGTGCCGGTCGAGCAGTCGCGCCACTACGGCGTGCTGACCGCCACCGAGTGGAATCGCGTCACGCGCTTCGCCGAGAAGCCCGCCGTGCCGGACGTGCTGCCGGGGCGCCCCGACACCATCCTCGCCTCCATGGGCATCTACGTGTTCAACGCGCCGCTGCTCGAGAGCATGCTGGGCGCTGACGCCGCGAGCGACGCCTCGAGCCACGACTTCGGCAAGGACATCCTGCCGGAGGCCATCGCGAGCGGCCGCCAGGTGTTCGCCTACCCGTTTCAGGACGTGAAGACGCGTGCCCAGAGCTACTGGCGCGACGTCGGCACGCTGGATGCGTACTACGATGCCAACCTCGAGCTGGTGCACGTGCGCCCCGAGCTCAACATCTACGACCAGGACTGGCCGATCTGGACCTATCAGGTGCAGCAGCCGCCCGCCAAGTTCATCCTCGATGAGGACGGGCGGCGCGGCATGGCCGTCAACTCCATGGTCTCGGGCGGGTGCATCATTTCCGGGGCCGTGGTGCGCGAGTCGCTGCTGTTCTCCGACGTGCGCGTCGAGGAGCGCGCCAGCATCAGCCGCTCGGTCGTGCTGCCGCACGCGGGGATCGGTCGCGGCTGCCAGATCCACGGCGCGATCATCGACCAGGACTGCGAGATCCCCGACGGCATGACGATCGGCTCCGATCGCGGCGCGGACGCGCAGCGCTTTCACGTCACCGAAAAAGGCGTGGTGCTGGTCACTCCGGACATGCTGCGCAAGCTGCGGCCCTGAGGAGCTGACTCGTGACCCCCGTCGCGCGGTTGCCGGTCGTCCTGCTGTGGCACATGCACCAGCCGCAGTACCGCGACGCGATCACCGGACAGTACACGCTCCCCTGGACCTACCTGCACGCCATCAAGGACTACACCGACATGGCGGCGCACCTGGAGGCGAACGCCGCCGCGCGTGCCGTCGTCAACTTCTCCCCGGTGCTGCTCGAGCAGCTCGAGGACATCGCCGCGCGCATCGGGGCGCACCTGACGGGCGGCGCGCCGCTCCCGGATCCGGTGCTCGCGCTCCTCGGCCCCGATCCCCTGCCGACGGAAGCCGCGCCGCGTCTGGCGCTGCTCAAGGCCTGCCTGCGTGCGCAGCGCAAGCAGATGATCGAGCGCTTCGGGCCCTACTTGGAGCTCGCAACCATCGCCGACACGCTGGCGACTCCCGAGCGCGTCACCTACGCCTCGGATCAGTTCATCCACGATCTCGCCGTCTGGTACCACCTGGCGTGGCTCGGGGAGACGGTGCGGCGCACCGATCCGCTGGTCGCCCGGCTCACCGAGCGCGGCCGCGACTTCAGCGCCGCGCAGCGCCGCGAGCTCCTCGAGCTCATCGGCACCCTGGTGGCGCGGGTGATACCGCGCTTCCGCGCGCTCGCCGAGCGCGGACAGTGCGAGCTGTCGGTAACGCCCTACGCTCACCCCATCGTTCCGCTGCTGATCGATTTCCGCAGCGCGCGCGACACCGTACCCTCCATGACGCTGCCGGAGCACGCCGCCTATCCGGGCGGCGCGCAGCGCGCCGCCTGGCACGTGGCCGAGTCGCTGCGCGTCTTCACCCGCCTCTTCGGCAGGCGGCCGGCCGGCTGCTGGCCCTCCGAGGGCGCGATCAGTGCCGCGACGCTCGAGCTGCTCGGCACCCAGGGATTCCGCTGGGCCGCGAGCGGCGGGGCGGTGCTGCGCAACAGCCTCGCGCTCTCCGACCCGCAGGCGGCGGACGAAGCGCGCAGCTACAACCGGCCCTATCGCCCGTCGGGCATCCCGCTCAACTGTTTCTTCCGCGATGACAATCTCTCCGACCTGATCGGCTTCACCTATGCCACCTGGCATGGCGATGACGCCGCTCATAACCTGGTGAACGAGCTCACCCAGCTGGCGCGCGGCTACGACGGCGAGCGCAACCACGCGGTGCTGATCGCGCTCGACGGCGAGAATGCCTGGGAGCACTTCCCGTTCAACGGCTACTACTTCCTCAGAGCGCTCTATGGGCTGCTCGCCAACCATCCGCTCATCGAGCTCACGACCTTGTCGGCATGCCTCGCGCGCGGCGTGCAGTCGGCACCGCTCCCGCGGGTGGCCGCCGGCAGCTGGGTGCACGGCACGCTCGCGACCTGGATGGGCGATCCGGCCAAGAACCGCGCCTGGGACCTGTTGTGCGACGCCAAGGAGGCCTTCGATCGCGTCATGGCCGTGAGCGGCGATGCAGCCCAGCGTGAGGCTGCCGGCCGGCACCTGGCGCTGTGTGAGAGCTCGGACTGGTTCTGGTGGTTCGGCGATTACAATCCAGCCGAATCGGTGAGTCAGTTCGACCGCCTGTACCGGCGACAGCTGGTGACGCTCTATCAGCGGCTCGGCCTCGCGGCTCCCGCGAGTCTCGCGCAGCCGATCTCGACTGGGCAGGGCTCGCCCGAGCACGGCGGCGTCATGCGCCGCGCCAGCGCCGGCTGAGGCTTGAGAGGAGTCCGCGCGGCGTGGCCGGCATGCGCTTGCCTGTGTTTGACCGGCGCCGGGCCGGGGCGCTGCTGCCGCTCTCGGCGCTCGAGGCGCCGCTCGGCCGCGGCGGGCGCGCCTTCGTCGACTGGCTCGCGGCGGCGGGCTTTTCGGTCTGGCAGATACTGCCGGTCGGACCGGTGGGCGCGGACGGCTCGCCTTACTGGGTGCGGTCGGACTCGGCCGGCAATCCCGGCCTGCTCGACCCCGCGGAGCTGCCCGCCGGTCCGGTCGAGGCGCAGTTCCTCGCGGATTCCTCCGGCTGGCTTCCCGACTATGCGCTCTTCGAGGCGCTGACGCGCACGCACGGTGGCGCGCCCTTCTGGGCGTGGCCGCAAGAGCTGCGCGATCGCGCGCCCGCGGCGCTCGCGGCTGCCCGTGAGCGGCTCGGCGCCGAGCTCGCAGCGCTCGAGCGCGAGCAGTACGCCTTCCACGTGCAATGGCAGCGGCTGCGCGAGTACGCGCGCGAGCGCAGCGTGCGGCTCTTCGGCGACCTGCCGTTCTACGTCGCCCCCTCCTCGGCGGAGACCTGGGCGCACCGCGAGCTCTTTCAGCTCACCGCGAGCGGCGAGCCGGCCTGCGTCGGCGGCGTTCCGCCCGATTACTTCGCCGAGCTCGGGCAGTTGTGGGGCAATCCCGTGTACGACTGGCACGCGCAGCGACGCGAGGGATTCGCCTGGTGGGTGGCGCGCGTGGGCGCACAGCTGGCGCGCCTCGACCTGCTGCGCCTCGATCACTTTCGCGCGCTCGCCGCCTACTGGTCGGTACCCGCCGGCGCGCCGGACGCCCGCGGCGGCGCCTGGCACAGTGCGCCGGGCGGGGAGCTGTTGACGCGCCTGCGCGAGGCGTTCAGCGACCTGCCGCTGGCGGCCGAGGACCTCGGGGTCATCACGCCGGACGTGCTCGCGCTGCGCAACGAGTTCGGCCTGCCGGGAATGCGCGTGCTGCAGTTCGCCTTCGACGGCGACCCGGCGAATCCCCACCGCCCCTACATGCACGAGCGTGGCAGCGTCGTCTACACCGGCACCCACGACAACGACACGACTCTCGGCTGGTACTCGCACCTCGACGCCGGCGCGAGGCACCTCGTTGACCTCTACCTCGGCGCGAGCGGCGCGGCGTCCCTCGAGGCGCTCACGCGCCTCGCCCTCGGCTCGGTCGCGCGGCTCGCCGTCATTCCGGTGCAGGACCTGCTCGGCTTGGGCTCCGAGGCGCGTCTCAACATACCCGGCACGGTGAGCGGCAACTGGACCTGGCGGCTGCCGGCGGGCGCCCTCACGCCCGAGCTGGCGCGCCGCTATGCCGGGCTCAACGCGGTCTATGGACGCAGCTAGCAAATCCATTTGCCTCAGCGTCGGCTTCATGGCACGAGCTGCTATGGCCCGTATGAGAGCGGGTATCGCAGCCTGTGCCGCGGGCGCGCTGCTGTCCTCAGGCTGCGCGCTCGCACCGAAGTTCACGACTCCGACACTCACGATCGTCGGAGTGCAGCTCGAGGGGAGCGATCTGCTCGCGCAGCGCCTCAAGGTGCGCGTACACGTCCACAATCCGAACTCCACCACCCTGCCGGTGAAGGGCATCACCTACACGCTGGAGATCGACGGTGAGCCGTTCGCCACCGGCGAGTCGGCGGCGAGCTTCCTCGTGCCGGCGCTCGGCGAGGCGGAGTTCGACATGAACGTCACTACCAACGTGGCGGGCACCCTCATCCGGCTGCTCGCGCGCGGACCCGACGCGTTGCAGAGCGTCTCCTACCACCTCTCCGGCAAGGTCTCGCTGTCGCAGGGCTGGCTGCAGTCGATTCCCTTCGAGCAGCGCGGCACTTTCAGGCTCCTGCAGTAGGCGCGGCGCTAGCCGCCGCTCAGCCGCCGATAGATCTCGAGATACTCTCCGGTGCGCCGTTGCCACGAGAAGTCCTGGCTCATGCCGTTCGCGATCAGCCGCGCCCGCTGCAGCGGCTGCGCGTACAGGTCGAGCGCGGTATTGAGCGCCCATTCGAGCGCCGGGGCGTCGAAGTCGTTGAATACCACGCCGGTGCCGCTGCCGCTCGCCGCGTCGTAGCGCTGCACGGAATCGGCCAGCCCGCCGGTGCGCCGCACCACCGGTATGGTGCCGTAGCGCAGGCTGTACATCTGATTCAGGCCGCAGGGCTCGTAGCGCGAGGGCATGAGGAATAAATCGCTCGCCGCCTCGATCCAGTGCGACTGCGCCTCGTCGTAGCCCGCCTCGAACATCACCCGGCCCGGGAAGGAGTGCGCCAGCTCGGCGAAGAACCGCTCGTACTTCGCTTCGCCGCTGCCGAGGGCGGCCAGCGCCAGCGGCCGCGCCTCGAGCACCTTCGGCAGCGCATCGAACATGAGCTCGATGCCCTTCTGCGCGGCGAGGCGGCTGACGATCCCGGCGAGCGGCACCTCGGGCGCGGTGCGAAGCTGCGCGCGCGCCAGGAACTGACGCTTGAGCTCGGCCTTGCCGCCGAGGTGCTGCGGGTCGTAGTGCACCGGCAGGAAGCGGTCGCGCCGCGGATCCCACTCATCGTAGTCGACTCCGTTGAGGATCCCGGTGAGTGCGGCGGCGCGGGCGCGCAGGTCGTCCTCGAGCCCCATGCCGTATTCGGCGGTGCAGATCTCGCGCGCGTAGGTCGGGCTCACGGTGGTGAGCGCATCGGCGTACAGGATCCCGTGACGCAGCGCATTGATGCGTCCCGCCTTCAGGTCCTCCTGGTGCAGCAGGTGCAGGTCGCCCGCGGCGAGCCCCAGGTCCGCGACGTCGGCTGCCGGAAAGATCCCCTGGTAGCCGATGTTGTGGATCGTGAGCACGGCGCGCGCGGCGGCGAGCGGCTCCTCGCGGCCGTACTCGGTGCGCAGGAACAGCGGGGCGAACGCCGTATGCCAGTCGTTGCAGTGGACAATCTGCGCACCGAAGCGCAACTCTCGGCAGGCGATGAGCGCCGCGCGCGTGAAGGCGATGAAGCGCAGGTGCTCGTCGGGCTCGATGGTATAGAGGCTGGCGCGCGCGTAGAGCGCCGGGCAGTCGATCAGGTACACCGGGGCGCCCGAGCCCGGCAGCGGTGCCTCGAGCACCGAGAACAGGTAGCGGTGGGCGCCGAGCGCGAGCGGCACGCCGCTGAGGCCCGCGACCGGCCGCGCCGCGAGCGCCGCCGGATCGATCGAGGAGTACAGCGGCGTGAAGAGCCGTGCGTCGTGTCCGTCGGCGTGCAGGTACTTGGTGAGCGCACCGGCGACGTCGGCGAGCCCGCCGGTCTTGGAGAGCGGCGCCGCCTCGGAAGCGAGCAGGCAGACCGCGAGTTTCCCGGACGGGGTGCTCATTCTTATTGCGGGCTCGGCCTAAGGTTAAGATGTGACGATGCGGCGCTTTCTGATCGGGCTCACGCTGCTGTTACTGCTCGCAGTCTCGATCGGCACGGGCGTAACGGTTGCCCGCTGGCCCCATTGCCGGCACGTGTGCCCGTGGATCTGCGCCCGGCAGACAGTTTAGCCGAAGGCCGCGCGCCTCCCGACCCGGGCGGCCTGCGGCGCAAGAATCGGGTCGCCGCCGCGGCTGGCGCGCCTATCATGCTCGCCATGCAAACCGGCGCCACTTTCGTCGATAGCCGCGACTTCGCACGCATCGCGCGTGCGATCCGCTACATCGCCTCTCACTTCCGCGAGCAGCCGCGCCTCGCGACCATCGCGGCCACCGCGGGACTCTCGGAATTCCATTTCAACCGCCTGTTCCGCCGCTGGGCGGGCCTCACCCCGAAGCAGTACCTGGCGTTCGTGACCGCGCGTGCCGCACGCAGCGCACTCACCGGGGAAGTTTCCGTGCTCGAGGCGGCGTATTCGGTCGGGCTGTCGGGGCCTGGCCGGTTGCACGACCTCGTGGTCACGCTCGAGGCCATGACCCCGGGGGAGCTCAAGGGGCGGGGCGCGGGCCTCGAGATCCGCTATGGCTTCAGCGACACGCCGTTCGGGACGGCACTGATCGGGCGTACCGCGCGCGGGCTCTGCCATCTCGGATTCCACGACCGGGGCGGTGAGCGGATCGCCGCCGGTGCCCTGTCCGCCCGCTTCGAGCGCGCGCACCTGCGGCGCGATGACGAGGCGGCGCACGCCGCTGCGCTCGAGATCTTCGGCGCGCGCCGCCCGCCCGACGGGGCGCCGCTGCGCCTGGCGGTCCGCGGGACCAACTTCCAGCTCAAGGTCTGGCAGGCTCTGCTCGAGGTCGGCTCCGAGGGGCCCACCACCTACCGCGATGTCGCTCGCGCGGCGGGGGTCGACGGTGCGGAGCGCGCGGTCGGGAACGCCGTCGGTGCGAACCCTGTCGCCTGGCTCATTCCATGTCACCGCGTGCTGCGCAGCGACGGCTCCCTCGGCGGGTATCGGTGGGGCGAGGAGCGCAAGCGAGCCATGCTCGCGTGGGAGGCACGTGACATAATCAGGGGGCCCTCCCAGAGGCAGCGGAGTCTCCCGGGCGACCGCACCCTATCTGCATAACTATCTGTTTTAATTACAAAAACATCAGAACCGGTCGGGCGGGAGACCCCGGGAAGTGGTAGACTGTGCACCGTTTCCCCGGTGTCATCGGTCTGAGCTTAAGGCGCACGGGCCAGCCATTTTGGTGTCCGCGCGCGACGAAACATCATGTCCGCCTCGCCCTACAAACAGCTCGAGCAGGAATTCAAACGCCTCCACGCGTTCCGTGGGGCGCTCTCGCTCCTGCGCTGGGACGCGGCGGTGATGATGCCGCGCGGCAGCGCCGACGTTCGCGGTGAGCAGCTCGCCGCGCTCGAGACCGAGTACCACGCGCTGCTGACCGCCCCGAAGATCACGCGGCTGCTCGACCGCGCCCAGGCCAACACCCAGGGACTGGCGGACTGGCAGGTGGCGAACCTGCGCGAGATGCGCAGGCAGCGCGACCACGCCATCGCGACGCCGGTCGCCCTGGTGGCGCGGCTCGCCAAGGCCGCCTCGCGCGCCGAGGCGCGCTGGCTGGAGGCCCGGGCGCAGGGCAAGTTCGAGTCTTTCGCGCCCCACCTCGAGGAGGTGGTGCACCTGGTGCGCGACAAGGCCGCGCTCCTCGGGCAGGCACTGAATCTCGCGCCCTACGACGCGCTGGTCGACGAGTTCAGCCCCGGAATCACCACCGCGGACATCGACGCGATGTTCAAGGCACTGTCGCGCCGCCTGCCGTCGCTGATCCGTGAGGCGATCGCGGTCCAGGAGGGGCGGCCGCCGCTGCCGCTGGCTGGCAAGTTCCCTGCCGGCAAGCAGCGCGCGCTCACCCTCGAGGTCATGAAGGCGGTCGGCTTTCCCTTCGACCGCGGACGGCTCGATGAGAGCGAGCAGCCTTTCACCGAGGGCGTTCCCGGCGACATCCGCGTGACCACGCGCTTCGTGCCCGAGGACGTGTTCTCGGGTCTGCTCGGCGCACTGCACGAGACCGGACACGCGATGTACGACCTCGGCCTTCCGCAGGACTGGCGCGATCAGCCCGTGGGGCGTGACCGCGGTATGGCTCTCGGGGAGAGCCAGTCGCTGCTCATCGAGATGATGGTGTGCCGCAGCCGGCCGTTCGTGCGCTACCTGCAGCCGCTGCTCGTCCGGCATTTCGGCGTGAGCGGCCCCGAGTGGGACGTAGAGAACCTCTATGCGCACCTCATCCGGGTGCAGCGTGGCGCGATCCGCGTGGACGCCGACGAGCTCACCTACCCGCTGCACATCATGCTGCGCTACGAGCTCGAGAAGCAGCTGCTCTCCGGCGAGCTGGCGGTGCGAGATCTCTCCGAGGCCTGGAATGCCGGCATGGAGAGCCGCCTCGGGATCCGGCCGGCGAACGACCTGGAGGGATGCCTGCAGGACATCCACTGGGCGGTCGGCTCCTTCGGCTACTTTCCTTCTTACGCACTCGGCGCGGTCATCGCCGCACAGCTCTACGAGAGCCTGCGTGTCGAAGTGACTGCGCTCGATGAGCAGCTCGCGCGCGGCGAGTTCGCAGGGCTGTTCGGCTGGTTGCGCACGCAGGTGCACGGCCTCGGGGCCAAGGTGCCGGTACAGGAGCTGCTGAAGGGCGCCACCGGCAAGCCGCTGTCCGCCACTTCCTTCATCCGCTACGTCGAGGCAAAGTACCTGGAGAGCGCGACCAGCGTCGCAGCGGCCTGAAGAGCCGAGCTAGTGACCCACCCGAAGGCTTCCCGCACCCTCGAGCGCCTCGCGAGCCGGCTGCGCGGCGCCGTCGGCAAGGCGATCGCGGACTTCCGCATGATCGCCGCGGGCGACCGTGTCATGGTGTGCCTGTCGGGCGGCAAGGACTCCTACACGCTGCTCGATCTGCTGCTGTCGCTTAAGCGCAGCGCGCCCGTGCACTTCGAGCTGCTGGC
>JASHVF010000279.1 GCA_030039615.1 Gammaproteobacteria bacterium
ACCTCGGCGATGCCGCTCATGCCGCTGCCGCCGATGCCGACGAAATGAATGGTGTTGATGCGGCGCATGCGGTCACGCCGGTCGGGATTGACGCGCCGCTCGGTCGCGGGTCGCTCGGGCACCGTGCGCCGCTCCTGCGTCATGCCGCGCTCCGCACCAGCGCCAGGCACGAGTCCGCGAGCTGCTCCGCCGCGTGCGGCGTAGCGAGCTGCCGGGCACGCTCGGCCATGGCGAGCAACTTGCCGCGCCCGGCGCACAGCCGTTCGAGCTCGACTGCCAGCCTCTCGGCGGTGAGCTCGCGGTCGGCGATCACCACTGCGGCGCCTGCGCGCACCAGGTACTGCGCGTTAAAGGCCTGGTGATCGTCGACGGCGCCCGGGAACGGCACGAGGATCGCGCCGACGCCGACCGCCGCCAGCTCCGACACGGTGAGCGCGCCGGCGCGGCAGATGACCAGGTCCGCCCACGCATAGGCCTCCGCCATGTCCTCGATGAAGGGCCGCACGTCGGCGCGCACGCCGGCGCGCGCGTAGCTGGCCCGCCCCTCGCTAAGCCAGCGCTCACCCGCCTGGTGGCGCACGTCGAAGGCGAGCCTGCCGGAAAGGCGCGCGAGCGCGAACGGCACGACGGCGTTGAGGCGCGCGGCGCCCTGACTGCCGCCGAAGACCAGCAGGCGGATCGGACCCACGCGCCCGGCGAAGCGCTCGAGCGGCGGCGGCACGGCGCTGATGTCGCGCCGCACCGGGTTGCCGATCACGCGGGCGTGCACCTCGCGGCCGAAGCTGTCCGGAAACGCCTCGAGCACCACCCGCGCGAGATAGGCGAGGCAGCGGTTGGTGAAGCCGGCCACGGCGTTCTGCTCGTGGATGACCAGCGGACGGCGCGTGAGCCAGGCGGCCACGCCGCCGGGACCGGTCACGAAGCCGCCGAGCCCGACCACGACCAGCGGCTGATGGCGCCGCATGATCTTGAGCGCCTGCAGCAGCGCGCGCGTCAGGCGAAACGGCGCCGCCAGCCACGGCAGCACGCCCCTGCCGCGCAGCCCCGCGACCGAGAGGCGTTCGAGAGGTATACCCTCGGCGGGGATGAGGCGCGACTCGAGGCCGCGCTCGGTGCCGAGCCACACGACCTCCTGGCTGCGTTCGCGCAGCAGCCGTGCCAGTGCGAGCGCCGGGAAGACGTGGCCACCGGTGCCGCCCGCCATGATGAGAATCGGGCGACTCATGCGCCGTCCCGCTGCGGACTCGCGCCGCGTACCGTCGCCGAGCCGCGCCCTTCGCGCAGCGCCTCGTGATACACGCGCAGCAGCAGTCCCACCCACGCGAGCGTCACCACCAGGCTCGAGCGGCCGTAGCTCATGAGCGGCAGCGTCAGGCCCTTGGTCGGCAGCACGCCCATGTTGACGCCGATGTTGATGAAGGTCTGGATGCCGATCCACAGGCCGAAGCCCGCGGCCAGGTAGGCCGGGAACCTGAGCCCCGCATCCGAGGCGAGCCGCGCGATGTGAAAGGCGCGCCACACGAGCAGCGTGAAGAGCGTGAGCGTGAGCAGCACGCCGAGGAGACCGAGCTCCTCGGCCAGCACCGCGAACAGGAAGTCGGTGTGCGCCTCGGGCAGATAGAAGAGCTTCTGCACGCTCTCACCGAGACCCACCCCGAACCACTCGCCGCGCCCGATCGCGATGAGCGACTGCGTGAGCTGGAAGCCGCTGTGGTAAGGGTCCGCCCAGGGATCGAGGAAGGTGGTGAGGCGGCGTACCCGGTAGCTCGAGCCGAGGGCCAGCAGCGCGAAGCACCCCGCCGCGATCGCCATCATGGCGGCCACGTAGCGCAGCCGCGCGCCCGCGAGGAACAGCAGACCGAACCCCGTGGCGAACAGCACCGTGGCCGCGCCGAAGTCCGGCTCGACGAGCAGCAGCGCGGCAGCGAGCGCCAGCAACGCCAGCGGCCTGAGGAGACCCGTCAGGCTCTCGCGCAGCTGCTGCTCGCGGCGCACCGCGTAGCTCGCGAGGTACACCAGCACCAGCACCCGGGCGAGCTCCGAGACCTGGAAATTGAGCGCCGCGACATGCAGCCAGCGGCGGCTGCCGTTCACCACGTGCCCGAGGCCGGGCACCAGTACCAGGATCAGCAGCAGCAGCGCGACCGCGAGCAGCGGCACGGAGGCCCGCTCGAGCCATTCGGTGCGGATCGCGAACACCACTGCCGCGCACACCGTACCCACCGCCACCAGCAGCAGCTGCCGCTCGAGATAGTAGAAGGGCTGACCGGTCTCCTGGCTGGCGATCGACACGGAGGCCGAGGTCACCATGACCAGCCCGAGGAGCGTCAGGGCGAGCGTCAGCGCGACGGTCACGGTGTCGAGGCGTATGCCACCGGTGCGGCCCGCGGAGCGCGCAAATCCCATCAGGGGTTGCCGCATGACGGCGCTCATGCGGCCAGCTCCGCGACCGCCTGTGCGAACACGGCGCCGCGCTGCGTGTAGTCGCGGAACATGTCGAGGCTGGCGCACGCCGGCGAGAGCAGCACCGTGTCGCCGGGACGGGCGGCGCGCGCCGCGGCGCGCACCGCCTCGGGAAGCGTCGTGGCGGTCTCGAGCGTGCACACGCCCGCGAGCGCGCGTGCGATGAGCGGCGCGTCGCGCCCGATCAACACCGTGTGCAGCACCTTGCCGCGGAATGCGGCCGCCAGCGGCGCGAAGTCCTGGTTCTTGCCGTCACCGCCCGCGATCATGACGAGCGGACCCGCCATGCCGCCGACCGCGGCGAGCGTCGCGCCGACGTTCGTGCCCTTGGAGTCGTTGATATAGGTGACGCCGCGTACCTCGGCGATCCACTGCGAGCGGTGCGGCAGGCCGGGAAACTCCTCGAGCTCCTTCAGCATCGGCGCGAGCGGCAGCTCGAGCGCCTCGCCGAGCGCGAGCGCGGCGAGCGCATTGGCCGCGTTGTGCAGCCCCTTGATCCTGAGGCGCGCGAGCGGCAGCAGCGGCGTACCGGCGCGGGTGAGCCACCAGCCGTCCGCCTGCTCGGCCACCGCATAGTCGGCGCCGACGGATGCGTGCAGCGAGAAGCTCAAGGTGCGGCGCGCGCCGCGCGGCATCGCCATCACCAGCGGATCGTCGAGGTTCACGACCGCGGTATCGCAGCGGGCAAAGATGCGTGCCTTGGCCGCGGCGTACTCGCCGATCGAGGCGTAGCGATCGAGGTGATCGGCCGTGACGTTGAGCACCGTCGCGGCGCGGCACTCGAGGTGGGTGGT
>JASHVF010000280.1 GCA_030039615.1 Gammaproteobacteria bacterium
GATGATCCGGCGCTGCCGCTGGCGGCGATCATGCAGCACGTGCCGGGCCCGGATTTCCCGACCGGCGGCATCATCAACGGCGCGCAGGAGATCGCCACCGCCTACCGCACCGGCCGCGGGCGCCTCTCGGTGCGCGCGCGCGTGACGATCGAGGACCTGGGACGCGATCGCCAGGCGATCGTGGTGACCGAGCTTCCTTACCAGGTCAACAAGGCGCGCCTCATCGAGCGCATCGCCGAGCTGGTGCGCGAGAAGCAGCTCGACGGCATCGCCGGCGACGGCCTGCGCGATGAGTCCGACAAGGACGGCATGCGCATCGTCATCGAGTTGAAGCGCGGCGAGCTCACCGAGGTGGTGCTCAACAACCTCTACGCGCAGACGCCGATGGAGACCGTGTTCGGCATCAACATGGTGGCGCTGCAGGACGGGCAGCCGAAGCTGATGTCGCTCAAGGAGATGCTGGAGGCCTTCATCCGGCACCGCCGCGAGGTGGTCACGCGGCGCACGATCTACGACCTCGGCAAGGCGCGCGAGCGCGCCCACATTCTCGAGGGCCTGGCGGTGGCGCTCGCCAACATCGACGAGGTGATTGCGCTCATCAAGGCCGCCGCCTCGCCGACCGAGGCGCGCGCGGCGCTGCTGGCGCGTTCCTGGCAGCCGGGGCTGGTGACCGAGCTGCTGGCGCGCGCCGGCGCGATCTCGACGGTGCCGAAGGGCCTGGCGGCCGAATTCGGCCTGAACGGCGGCGGCTACCGGCTCTCGGAGGCGCAGGCCCAGGCGATCCTCGACATGCGCCTGCACCGGCTCACGGGCCTCGAGCGCGAGCGGATCATCGAGGAGTACAAAGGCCTGCTCGTGCAGCTCAGCGACCTGTCCGACATCCTGGCGCGCCCCGAGCGCCTCACCGCGGTGGTGCGCGGCGAGCTCATCGAGATACGCGAGACTTACGGCGATCAGCGCCGCACCGAGATCAACCGCGATCATCTCGACCTCACCACCGAGGACCTGATCGAGCCGCAGGACGTGGTGGTGACGCTGTCGCACGCCGGCTATGCCAAGAGCCAGCCGCTCACCGAGTACCAGACGCAGCGGCGCGGCGGCCGCGGCAAGACCGCGACCGCGGTCAAGGACGAGGACTTCGTCGAGAAGCTGTTCGTGGCCCACACCCACGACACCGTGCTGTGCTTCTCCAACCGCGGCAAGGTGTACTGGCTCAAGGTCTACGAGCTGCCGCAGGCCGGGCGCGGCGCGCGCGGCAAGCCGATGGTGAACCTGCTCCCCTTAAGCGAGGGCGAGAAGATCAACGCGCTGCTGCCGGTCAAGCAGTACGACGAGCAGCACTTCGTCTTCATGGCGACGCGCGCCGGCACGGTGAAGAAGACGCCGCTGTCGGCGTTCTCGCGGCCGCGCTCGACCGGCATCATCGGCGTCGACCTGGCCGACAACGACCAGCTGGTCGGGGTGGCGATCACCGACGGCGAGCGCGAGATCATGCTGGTCTCGAGCGGCGGCAAGGCCATCCGCTTCCACGAGAGCGAGGTGCGCTACATGGGGCGCGAGGCAGCCGGCGTGCGCGGCCTGCGCCTGGTCGCGGGGCAGGAAGTGATCGCGCTCATCGTGGTCGGCGCGGGCGAGGTGCTCACCGCATCCGCCGCCGGCTACGGCAAGCGCACTCCGCTCGAGGACTTCCCGGCGCACGGCCGCGGCGGCCAGGGGGTGATCGCGCTGCAGACCGGGGGACGCAACGGCGACACCGTCGCGGCGCTGCAGGTACTGCCGGGCCAGGAGATCATGATGATCAGCTCCACCGGCACGCTGGTGCGCACCACCGTGGACGAGATCTCCGTGCAGGGCCGCAACACCCAGGGGGTACGGCTCATCCGTCTCGATGAAGGCGAGCGGCTGGTCGGCATCGAGCGGGTCGAGAGCCTCGAGGACGATCCGGCGGCCGAGCCCGCTCCGGGCGAGCCGGGCTAACCGTGCGCGCATTCAATTTCGCTGCGGGGCCGGCCACGCTGCCCGTGGAAGTCCTCGAGCAGGCTCGCGAGGAGCTCACCGACTGGCAGCACCTCGGCGCCTCCGTGATGGAGATCAGCCATCGCGGCAAGCCCTTCATGGCGATGGCGCGCGAGGCGGAGAGCGACCTGCGCGAGCTGCTCGCCGTGCCCGCGAACTACAAGGTGCTGTTCATGCAGGGCGGCGGCGCCGCGCAGTTCTCCGTCGTGCCGCTCAACCTGGCGGCGCCCGCGGCCACCGTCGATCACGTGGTGACCGGCCACTGGTCGAAGCGGGCGATCACCGAGGCACGGCGCCTGGTGCGTGAGGTGAACGTCGCGGCCGACGAGCAGGCCTCGGGCTACACCACCGCGCCGTCCCAGGCGGCGCTCAGGCTCACCCCCGGTGCGGCCTACGTTCACTACTGCCCGAACGAGACCATCGGCGGAGTCGAGTTTCCCTACGTGCCCGCGACCGGTGCCGTGCCGCTGGTCGCCGACATGTCCTCGACCATCCTGTCGCGCCCCATCGACGTCACGAAATTCGGGCTGATTTATGCCGGCGCCCAGAAGAACATCGGTCCCTCGGGCCTCGTGGTGGTGATCGTGCGCGAGGA
>JASHVF010000281.1 GCA_030039615.1 Gammaproteobacteria bacterium
GGGCGCTCATGAGCCTGGCGGAAGCGCTGCTGCGCACGCCCGACACCAGGCGCGCCGACCAGCTGATCGCCGAGCGGCTGGCCGCCATCCGCGACGCCGGAGTGCGCGGCGATACCGACCTGCTGCTGCGCACCGGATTCACGCTGCTGAGCGCGGCCGGCCGGCTGCTGCCGGAGGTGTCGGGCGAGCTGGCCGGAGAGTATTCCGCAGCGAGCCTCACCAAGCCGATGGTCGCGCCGATCGTGCGCACCGCGCTCAAGCAGTCGATGCAGACGCTCGGCCACGCCTTCATCGTCGGCGAGACGATCGATGCGGCGCTGGCGCGCGCGCACGCGGAGCCCGACCTGGCGCTGTGCTCCTTCGACATGCTGGGCGAGGGCGCACGTACCGACGCCGACGCACAGCGCTACCTCGAGGACTACGCGCACGCGATCGACGCGCTCGCCGGCCAGCCGCCGGGAGCGGTGCACGCGCGCTCGGGAATCTCGGTGAAGCTCTCGGCACTCGAGCCGCGCTACACCCTGCTGCAGAGTGAGCGCGTGCACGAGCAGCTGGGCCCGCGCATGCTGAATCTCGCGCAGCGCGCCGCGCGCGCCGGCGTCGGCATGACCATAGACGCCGAGGAGGCGGACCGGCTCGACCTCTCGCTCGATATCATCGAGATACTGGCCCGCGACATGCAGACGCGCGCCTGGGAGGGGCTCGGGCTCGCGGTGCAGTCCTACGGGCGCCGCGCGCCGCTGGTGCTCGAGTGGGTGGCACAGCTCGCGCGCGAGACCGGGCGCCGCATGACGGTGCGCCTCGTGAAGGGCGCCTACTGGGACAGCGAGATCAAGCGCGCCCAGGAGCGCGGTCTCGCGAGCTTCCCGGTCTACACCTCCAAGGCCGCGACCGATGCGAGCTATCTCGAGGGCGTGCGGCTGCTCTTTACCGCGCGCGACGTGATCTACCCCCAGTTCGCGACCCACAACGCCTATACGGTCGCTGCGGTGCTGGCGCTGGCTCCGGCCGGGGCGCTCCTCGAGTTCCAGCGCCTGCACGGCATGGGCGAGGCGCTCTATGCCGCGGCGCGCGCCGAGCTGCCCGATCTGCCGCCGGTGCGTGTCTATGCTCCGGTCGGCACGCACGAGGAGCTGCTGCCGTACCTGGTGCGCCGGCTCCTCGAGAACGGCGCCAACAGCTCCTTCGTGCACCAGTTCATGAACCCCCAGATTCCAGTGGAGCAGGTCGTGAGCGATCCAGTCTCGTCGCTGAATGAGGCGCAGCCGGCCGCCGCGCAGCGCGTGCGCGAGCCCGGCGCGCTCTACGGCGCCGAGCGCGCCAACTCGGCGGGCGAGGACTTCGGCGACCCGGCGACGCTCGCCCTGCTGGAGAAAGAGCTGCAGCAGCGCGCGACGGAGCGCTACCAGGGAGGGCCGATCCTCGGCGGCCGCGCCGTGCGCGACGCGGAGGTGCCCGTCTTCTCGCCGTCCGACACGCGCGAGATCGTCGGGTTCACGCGCGATGCCACGGCGGAGGAGATCCGCGAGGCGATGGCGGCCGCGGCCCGCGCCCAGCCCGCGTGGGATGCGACACCGGCCGAGGAGCGCGCCGCCTGCCTGACGCGCGCCGCGGATGCGCTCGAGCAGCAGCGCGCGCAGTTCCTGAGTCTGCTGGTGCGCGAGGCCGGCAAGACGCTCCCGGACGCGGTCGCGGAGCTGCGCGAGGCGGTGGACTTCTGCCGCTACTACGCGGCGCGTGCGCGTGAGCTGTTCGGCGCGCCCGAGGTGATGCCCGGTCCCACGGGCGAGCGCAATACGCTCTCGCTGCACGGGCGCGGCGTGTTCGTGTGCATCAGCCCATGGAACTTCCCGCTGGCGATCTTCACCGGCCAGATCACCGCGGCGCTCGCGGCCGGCAACGCGGTGGTGGCGAAGCCCGCGCCGGCGACGCCGCTCGTCGCCCACGCCATGACGCGCCTGCTGCACGCGGCGGGCATTCCGGCCGCGGTGCTGCAGCTGACGCCGGCCGACGGCCCGCCGTTCGGCCAGGTGGCGCTCACGCACCCGGCGCTCGCCGGGGTGGCCTTCACCGGCTCGACCGCCACGGCGGCGGCCATCAATCGCACGCTCGCCAACCGCGACGGCCCGATCGTGCCGCTGATCGCCGAGACCGGCGGCGTGAACGCCATGGTGGTGGACGCCACGGCCTTGCCCGAGCAGGTGGTCGACGATGCGATCACCTCGGCGTTCACCAGCGCCGGACAACGCTGCTCGGCGCTGCGCGTGCTGTACCTGCAGGAGGAGATCGCCGAGCGCGTGATCGAGATGCTCGCCGGTGCGATGCGTGTGCTGCGTATCGGACCACCGGGCGAGCTCGCTACCGACGTCGGTCCGGTGATCTCGGCGGCGGCGCGCACGCGTCTCGCCGCTCACGCCGAGCGCATGCGCGCCGAGGCGAAGCTCGTGTACGCCTGCGAGCTCGATCCGGCGCTGGCCGCCAGCGGCTACTTCTTCGCGCCGCAGATGTTCGAGCTGCGCGCGCTCGATCAGCTCAAAACCGAAGAGTTCGGGCCCATCCTGCACGTGGCACGCTATCGGAGCGATCAGCTGCCGCAGGTGCTGGCGGCGATCCGCGGCACCGGCTACGGGCTGACGCTCGGTGTGCACAGCCGCCTCGAGAGCGTCGCCGGTTACGTGTTCCAGTCGCTGCCGGTCGGTAACACCTACGTGAACCGCAACATGATCGGTGCGGTCGTCGGCGTGCAGCCCTTCGGCGGCCAGGGCCTGTCCGGCACCGGGCCGAAAGCCGGCGGCCCGCACTATCTGCTGCGCTTCGCCAACGAGCGCACGCTCACCATCAATACGGCCGCGATCGGGGGAAACGTCGAGCTGCTGTCGTAGCTTGTTTCGGGGAGTTTGGGGAGTTAGGGGAGAACCGACGATGGCCGAACATAAGACGAGGTGCTTCTGCGGGGCGGTGGAGTTCACCGTGACCGGCGAGCCGGTGGCCATGGGTTATTGCCACTGCGCATCCTGCCGTCACTGGTCCGCGGGACCGGTGAATGCGTTCACTTTGTGGCAGCCGAGCGCGGTGCGGGTCACCAAAGGAGCCGACAACATCGGCACCTATAACAAGACCCCGGTGAGCTACCGCAAGTGGTGCAAGACCTGCGGCGGGCACCTTTTTACCGAGCATCCGCCGCTCAACCTCACCGACGTGTTCGCGGCCATGCTGCCGGCGCTCAACTTCCAGCCCGGCGTGCACGTCAACTACCAGGAGACCGTGCTGCGCATGCACGACGGGCTGCCGAAGCTCAAGGACTTTCCAAAGGAGTTCGGGGGGTCCGGGGACACGCTGGCGGAGTGACGCCCGCCCTCACGCCCTCACGCACGAGAGCCTGCGCAAGAAGAGCTCCCAAACGCATAAAGTAGACAACGATCTACGTCGGCGCCGTTGGGGCCTCGTAGAGGGCTTCCAGGAGCCCAAGGTAGAGAGCCATCTACCTTGACCCTCGTAAGGCCTCGTACGAGGCCTGCGGGAGGCGAAAGTAGATGTTCATCTACTTTATGCGTAATTGAACCTCGCGCGCTCCCCTTCAATACTGGACGAGTGCTGAATGACGGTCCCATCTGTGCGGTGTTCCGGGCGCTGGGCGACCCCACGCGGCTGTGGTTCCTCGCAGCGCTCGAAGGCGGCGAGGCGCGGCTGATCGAGCTCACCGAGATCTTTCCAATCAGCCGGGCGACGGTGCTCCATCACCTCGCCGTCCTGCAAGACTGCGGGCTGCTGACTACCCGGAAGGCAGGCCCGAGTCGCCTTTACGGATTGCGCTCCGAGGGGTTCGTCGCGGCTTCGCGCCGCCTGCGCCACCTGGCGGAGTGGGCAGGTCCGCCCCGTTACCTCTGAGCGCTCCTGACCGAGGTCTCGAGGAAGTCCTGCAGGTACTCGATGCTGCTCGGGTCGCGGTACAGCCGCGGCAGGTTCACCTGGATCGTCTGACGCAACCGTGTCCGGCGGGCGGGGTCGTGCGACAGGGATACGACCCGTTCGACATATTCCTCGGGAGTATCCACGGCCAGCTCATCCAGCGAGAGGTGCGACACGAGCGCGGCGCCGAAGCGCCCGCGCATGAAGCGGCCGCGCTGGGTGACGACCGGCAGTCCGCAACCGAGAGCCTGCGCGACCGTGTTGAAGCCTGAGAAGCCGAGCGTGTCGAGCAGCAGATCGGCGCCGCACAGGAACTCGTGAAAGCGCGCCGCGGCGCGCCACGGTTGCCAGACCAGGAAGGCCGCCGGCTCGAGCCCCGCGGCGCGAAACGCGGCCTCGAGTCGGGCACGAAGCCGTGCCGCCAGGACCTCATCCTGGTAACTGAAGAAGTGCAGTTCCACCTGCGGCGCCCGTCGCGCAATCTCGACGAGCACCGCATCGTGCTGCGGGGCGTATTTGAACGGCGAGCCCGCGCACACCAGCCGCACGCGGCTGCTTTCCCGGGGAGGCTGCCGCACGCCGGGTGCAATGGCCGGCGCGATGTCCGGATCGTAGTAGCAGCCGAGATCGGGCAGCAGCACGAGACGCTCCACGTAATGGCGCTGCGCATCCGGCGGCTCGAATGCGGCCGCGGACAGAAAGTAGTCGATCGTCGGCAGCCCCGTGGTCTGGGGGTGGCCCCAGGCGGCGATCTGTACCGGAGCGAGTCGCTGACTGGCGAGCTGCAGGGTGATCCCATCCATGCCCACTTCGGGGTAGAGGATGACCTCAGGAGCGCGCGCGGCAATCAGCCGCGACCACTCGAGCGGCGAGCGCTCGCCCTGCTGATAGTAGTCGGCCAACGACGCGGCCGTGGCCGAGTGCGCGTCGCGATGCGCGCCGAGATGCAGGAGCTCGAGCTCGAACCGCGACCGATCGAGCGCCCGCAGCCAGCCGTGCGTGAGCGCCTGGTACACCGCATGGCGATGCACGTGCGCCGAGACGATCGCCACGCGAATCCTTTCCCTCGCCGGAGGCGCCTGCGCTGCGAGCCCGACGCTGCCGCGCCATTGCGCCATCGCAGACGCGCAGATGCGTCCGTACGCTGCCAGCAGATCGCGGTTGTCGAACTCCTGATAGGCGAGTACGAACGGCTGCAGCGACCCCACCATCAGCGTTGCCTCCCTGCAGGGTCGCCGGCCAAGGTCCGCAGCCAGCTCCTCCAGCGCCACCGCAAAGGCCTCTCGTGCGTCGGTGACTTCCGCTGCGGTCGCGGGTATCCACGGGAGCTGCGCGACGACGCGGCCCATGCGGGCCACACCGCTGCCCGGGTCGACGCGCAGCAGCTGCAGGCAGTCGCTCAGAGCCGCGCGGTTCTCACCGCGCAGATAGAGCAGCATGGCACGTGTCGCAAGCGCCCCGGGATGGTTCGGCTGCTGCGCCAGCAGGGCGGTGGCGCGGCCCAGCAGGTCAAGGTCCTTATCGTGCGGGGCGCTCAGAAGTGCTCGCCCAGCACGGGACCCACGGTGCGATAGCCGTACTTCGCCGCGAACTGCTGATACATGTGACCGTCGCTCAACTCGCTCTTGTCGTACCAGCCGCCCTCGGCCAGCCAGAGGCTGCGTTTCATGACCAGCTGCATGCAATCGATGTTCCGGGCAAGCGGCGGGATGCCGGTCAGGATGGTATAGAACTCCGGCGGCCCCTTATGCTGGCGCGTGATATTGCGGAACTTGATCAGGTTCCACATCACCACCGGAAAGATGATGATGTCGTTCGTATCGAGGATCCGTCCCTGCGGGTCGATCAGGCGGGGAGGCCGCGCGATCTCGCGGGCGAGCTCCTGCAGAGCGTTGGGGTAGAGAAGGTTGTCGGCATTGAAATGCAGGATGTACTGCCCCTCGGCCCGCCGGATTCCCAGATCGCGCAACGAGTGGCCCCAGTCATCGTGCCGCCGCTGCGTCGTCGTCAGCTCGCAGGGAAACGAGACGCCCGGATCGAGCAGTGGCCCGTCGTGGAACACCAGCACCTCGAAATCCTTGAAGGTCTGGGCCAGGATCGAGCGGTAGCCGCGCAGAAAGGTCTCGTGCGGGTTAACTCCCTGGTAGTGGACGACGATGATGGAGAACAGCGGCATGGGTGAGGCCCTGAGAGAGGCAGAATCTGCCACAGCGCGCCCGTCGGCGACAGCCGCATCGTGCGCGGCTCAATGGGTGTCGGCGTGAGCGCGCCATTCCTCAGTGTGATCGTGACCACGCATCACCGGCCGCAGTTGCTGTCACGGGCCCTGGAGGCGCTGCGCCGCCAGAGCTTCCAGGAGTTCGAGATCATCCTGTGCGCGGACGAGGGCTCGGAGGAGACACGCCGCGTGGCCAGCGAGCAGCTGCGCGACACGGACACCTTCGTCAGCCGGCCCGGCACCAGGGGACCGGCCGCCAGTCGTAACCTGGGTGTGACGCGGGCGCGCGGCCAATACATTCTGTTCCTCGATGATGACGACAGTTTCGAGCCGGCGTACTTCGCGGCGCTGGCTGCGCGTCTGCAGGCAGATCCGGGTCCGGGTGTGCTCTACGCCAACCTCACCGTTGTCCTCGAATCGAGGGGTCCCGAGGGGATCGTCTTCAGGGAAGCGAGACGCCAGGCCAACCGCAACCTGGACCTGAGATGGCTGTGGGTCAGTAACTTCCTCAGCAACAACTCGATTGCGGTCGCGACGCACCTGGCCAGGCGCGTGACGGTGGACGAGCGGCTGCGCAGTCACGAGGATTGGGATTATCTGCTGGCGCTGCTGGCAATCACGGATTTCGAGCACCTGGACGTGTTCGGCCCGGCGGTACACGTATCTGCCAACCCCGCGGAGCACCGCAACGAGAGGGCAAAGCGCGACCGGCAAATCGGTCTGGACTTCATCGCCATCTACCGCAAGTGGCCGGCACCGGATGAGCGGATCCGCGCTGCCCGCCTCGAGCAGTTGCGGACGCTCGGCGTGTCTGGCGATCCCGCGGCGATTTAGCTCGACGGGGAGCCGTCGCGCAAACTCTCCTGCAGCGCGGCGAGCGTCTCGAGCGGCGCCGAGCAGCTGCTCCCCTGGCACACGTAGGCCACCGCCGTGCCGCGCGGCGCCTTCTCGGCCAGCGCCGGCGGCAGGTCGGTCGCGGTCGCGGGAATCGCCAGCACCAGCTGCCGCGGCGCGTAGGAGCGTGCCAGCTCGCGCTGCCAGGCGCCGAGGGCCTGCGGCTCGCCGCGCAGGATCACGATCTGCGGCGGGCGCAGCAGCTCTTCGAGCGCGGTAAGCAGGCTGACGTGCGACAGGGGATATTTCTGCAGCGCCGGCCAGGCGGCGCGCAGCGTGCGCTCGGCGGCGGCGAGATAGCGCGGCTCGCCGAGCAGATGGCCGAAGCGCAGCAGCGTCGCGGCCGCGATGCCGTTGCCCGAGGGGGTCGCATCGTCCGCAAAGGTCTTGGAGCGGATGATGAGCTTCTCGTGATCGTCGGAAGTGAAATAGAAGCCGCCGGCCTCGCGGTCCTCGAAGTGCGCCAGCAGCACCTCGAGCAGCTGCCGCCCGAGCTCGAGTTCCTCCGCGCGGAAACGCACCTGCTGCAGCTGCAGCACTGCATCGGCGAGAAACGCGTAGTCGTCCAGGTAGGCGTTGAGATGGGCGCGCCCATCCTTGCAGGTGGCGAGCAGCCGCCCGTCGCGCCACAGCGTGCGGCGCACGAAGTCCAATGCCCGTGCGGCGGCCTCCTCCAGCTCCGGCGACGTCAGGGCGCGCGCCGCGATCGCCAGTCCGCGGATCATCAGCGCGTTCCACGAAGTCAGCAGCTTCTCATCACGCCCCGGACGCACGCGCCGCGCGCGCAGCGCGAACAGCCGCGCGCGGGCCGTGCCGAGCAGAGCCTCGACCTGCTGCGGAGTGCGCTCGACGGCCGCGGCAATCTGCTCGAGCGGCAGCACCACCCGCAGGTGCCAGCGTCCCTCGAAGTTGGCTGGCAGGTCGAGGCCGAAGCGCGGCGCGAACACCGCGTACTCCTCGGCGCTCAGGGCCTGGCGCACCTCCTCGCGATCCCACACGTAGAAGGCGCCCTCGTGGCCCTCCGAGTCGGCGTCGAGGCTGGAGTAGAAGCCACCTTGCGGGGATTGCATCTCGCGCAGCGTCCAGCCCGCGGTCTCGAGCGCCACCTGCGAGAAGAAAGGGTCGGCGGTGGCGAGCGCCGGGTTCGCATACACCGCGAGCAGCGCGGCGTTGTCGTACAGCATCTTCTCGAAGTGCGGAATCATCCACTGCTCATCGACCGAGTAGCGGCAGAAGCCGCCCCCCAGCTGATCGCAGATGCCGCCCTCGCCCATGCGGCGCAGCGTAAGGCTCGCCATCTGCAGCGCCTGCAGGCCGGGCTCGGCGCCTGAGGCGCTCGCGCGCCAGTCGCGCAGCAGGCGCTCGAGTGCCTGTGGGTGCGGGAATTTGGGCGCCGCGCCGAAGCCGCCGTAGCGCGGGTCGAAGCCGCTCGCGAGCTGGCCGCGGCAGGCCTTGAGCGGCGCATCATCGAGCAGCGCAGCATCCGCAGGCGGCGGGTTATTGAGGCTCGCCAGCGCGCTCACCAGCGCCTCGTTCTGCTGTCGCATCTCCTGCGGGTGCGTGCCGTAGAACTGCGCCACGCGCCGCAGCAGATCGGCAAAGGCGGGCATTCCGTAGCGCGCCTGCTTCGGAAAGTAGGTGCCGCCGAAGAACGGGCGCTGGTCGTCGTGCGTCAGGAACATGGTGAGCGGCCAGCCGCCGCCGCGCTGCGTCAGCAGCTGCTGCGCGAACTGGTAGATGCGGTCGATGTCGGGCCGTTCCTCGCGATCGACCTTGATGTTGATGAAGCTCTGGTTGAGGAGCTGCGCCGTGGCCTCGTCCTCGAAGCTCTCGTGCGCCATGACATGGCACCAGTGGCAGGCGGAGTAGCCGATGCTCAGGTGGATCGGTTTGCCCTCGCGGCGGGCGCGCTCGAGGGCCTCGCTGCCCCATGGGTACCAGTCGACGGGGTTGTGGGCGTGCTGCCTGAGGTAGGGGCTCGTCTCGTTGATGAGATGGTTGGTGTGCTGCGGCGTTTCCATGGCAATCCCTACGGCCCGACAGCCTTGGCTTCACCGGCCTCGAACCCGCTCCTGAAGATGGCCCACTTGCCGAGCGCCGTATCGAGCAGCGCCCGATGCAGCGCGTAGGCGCGCTCCGCGTCGACCGTGGGGGCGGCGTCGGCGCCGTCCACCGCCTGCGCCAGGCTGTGAAACGCCGCGCCGAGATAGCGCAGACCGCCGATCGTGGTCGGCTCCGCTCCGAGGGAGTCCGGCGAGCGCTTCTCGGGTGCCGCATCGGTGATCGCGCGCAGCTCGGCCTCGGCCGCCTCGGCTGCCGCGGCCTCGTGTGGCGCGCGCAGCGCCTTCTCAATCGTGTCCGCCTGGGCGAGCGTGGTCGCGATTTCGGCCCGCGCGTGCTCGATGTCGCGCGCCAGCGCGAACTGCCGCGCATAGGCGGCGGTGGGCAGCGTGATGCGCGGGTCGTGCGCCACCGTGAGCGTCTGCCGGTAGGCGTGCCCGCCGGCCCTGAGCTCGACGGTGTATGTGCCGGGCGGCGCCCAGACGCCTTCCTCGGGCTCATCGCCGTCCTCGGCCGTGAGCGCCGGCGCGGGCGCGTAGTGCAGGTTCCACACGAAGCGGTGCGCGCCGGCGCCGGCGGCGAGTCGCTGCGGCGCGCTGAGCCACTCGGGCGCGATCGCCGATTTGCCGGGATCGGGCGCTGGCGGCGCAGCGTCGCTCCGGAAGGTGCGCACCACGGCCCCGCCGGAATCGAGGATCACGAGCTCGACGGGCTCACGCACGCTCGCGTCCAGTGAGTAGTCGATGCAGGCGCCGGGGGGCGGGTTGGCCCCGCGCGGCTCGTCCTGCGGCATCGGCGAGCCGATGAAGCCGGTCGGTCGCACGCGCACGGCGGCGGCCGGCGGCAGCAGGCGCGTGCCGCGTGCGGCATCAGCGGCGAGCGCGCGCAGCGGTGCGACGTCATCCATGATCCAGAAGCCGCGGCCGTGGGTCGCGATCACGAGATCGGCGCCGTGGACCACGAGGTCCCGCACCGAGCTGCGCGGCAGGTTCTGCTGCAGCGCCTGCCAGTGCGTGCCGTCATCGAGCGAGACGTACACGCCGTATTCGGTGCCGCAGTAGAGCAGTCCCCGATGCGCCGGATCCTCGCGCACCACGTTGACCGAGTTGTGCACGCCGCCGTCGGCGATGCCGTCGACGATCAGCGTCCAGCTCCTGCCGCCGTCGTGCGTGCGGTAGATGTAGGGCCGCGGATCGTCGAGGCGGTGGCGGTCGACCGCGATGTAAGCGGTCTCGGTGTCGAAGTGCGAGGGCTCGACCACGCCGATCTTGGACCAGGCGGTGAGCACGGCGGGCGTCACATCCGTCCAGTGTCCGCCGCCGTCAACGCTCTTCCAGACCAGGCCATCGTCGGTTCCGGCCCAGAGCAGCTGCGCCTTGAGCGGCGAGGGGCCGATCGCATACACCACGCCGCGGCGCGCGCCGTTGCTGTCGTGATCGGCGACGGTCGCGGCGTCGAGACTCGCGGGCACCGCGGGGTTCTCGCGGCTCAGGTCCGGGCTGATGATCTGCCAGTGCCGGCCGCGGTCGATGGTGCGGAAGATGCGCTGGTTGCCGAAGTAGAGGGCGTGCGGGTCGGCGGCGCTGAACACCAGCGGCAACGTCCAGGTGCCGCGGTACAACCCGGGGTAGGCGAGCGGCGGCGGGACGCTGTACTTCTGCCCGCTGCGCGTCTCGAGGCGGTCGACGCGGCCGCCGAAGATGATCTGCGGGTCGAGCGGGTCCGGCGCGACATTGTCGCTCTCGCCGCCGGCCGCGGTCTCGCGGAACTGCGTGAGATTGATGCCGTCGATGTTGTCGGTGCGGCTCGGAACGCCGGCCGCGCCGGAGTCCTGCTGCGCGCCGTAGACCCAGTACGGGAAGCGGTTGTCGGTGATGACGTGATAGAACTGGCCGGTGGGCTGGTTGTACCACGAGCTCCAGGTCGCACCGCCGTCGAGCGTCACCACTGCGCCCTGGTCGACGCCGAGGATGCGGCGCTCGCCGTCGTGCGGATCGATCCACAGCTCGTGGTAGTCGTCGCCGCCGGGCGCGCCTTTCACCGGCAGGAATCTGCGGCCGCCGTCGTCCGAGCGATACACCCCGGTGTTGCAGATGTAGACGACGTCCGGGTCGGCGGGGTCGACGGTGACGCCGGCGAAATACCAGCCGCGCTTCCAGATGCGCGCATCGTCGCTGATGCGTGTCCAGCTTGCGCCGGCATCGTCCGAGCGATACAGCCCTCCTTCGACGGCGTCGACCAGCGCGAACACGCGCTCGGGCTTCGAGGGCGCGATCGCGATGCCGATGCGGCCCGGCTGCCGCGGCAGGCCGCGGCCGGCGAGCTCGCTCCACGTCTCGCCGCCGTCGTGCGACTGGTATAACCCGCCGCCGGGCCCGCTCGAGGGCGGATACACGTTCCAGGGGGGCCGGCGCGTCTGCCATAGCGCCGCGTAGACGACGCGCGCATTGCCCGGCTCGAAGGCCACGTCGATCGCACCGGTGTCGGCGTCGCGGTAGAGAGTGCGGTGCCAGCTCGCGCCGCCGTCGGTCGAGCGGAACACGCCGCGCGTCTCGTTGGCGCCGTAGGGATGTCCGAGCGCGGCGACCAGCAGCGTGTCGGCATTGCTCGGATCGACGATTATCCGGCCGATCTGCTGCGAGTCCTCGAGTCCGATCGGCTGCCAGGTGCGACCCGCATCGCGCGAGCGATAGAGACCCACGCCCTGCGCGATGTCCGAGCGCATGTCGGCTTCGCCGGTACCGACGTACAGCACCTTCGGGTCGGAGGCGGCTACCGCCAGGGCGCCGATCGAGCCGACCGGCAGCGCGTCGAAGATCGGCTGCCAGGTGCGGCCCGCGTCGCGTGTCTCCCATACGCCGCCATTCACCGCGCCGAAGTAGAAGTGATTCGGCTCGCCGGGCACGCCCGCGACCGTGAGCACCCGGCCGCCGCGGTACGGTCCGATCGAGCGCCATGCGAGCGGCTGCCACGGAGCGCCAGCCGGCTCGGGCGCGGCGGCCGCCGGCGCTGCGCTGATCGCAGCCAAAACCACCAGGAGCGCCGACACGCTGCGCGCTGACAACACGTTGCACCTCGGAGCAGGGGTTGGTGATTGTATACTTGCCGGCCCCCGGCAGCGGACCCGATGTTGCAACCTGACGTTACTGAGCCCCAGGGCGCGGAGCATGCCGCGCGCACTCTCATGCTCCGGCGCGGCGAAGAGCGGCGCCTCGCCGCCGGGCACCTGTGGGTATTCAGCAATGAGATCGACACCGAGCGCACGCCGCTCAGCGCGTTCGCGCCCGGCGAGCTCGTTGAGCTGCGCACCCACCGCGGCGGCTTCGTGGGCTACGCCTACGTCAATCCGCACGCGCTGATCTGCGCGCGCATTCTTTCGCACGCTGCGGCGCGCCCGCCCGACCGGGCGCTCATCGAGCAGCGGCTGCGCGCGGCGCTGGCGCTGCGCGAGCGTCTCGGCAGCGCGCCTTACTGCCGCTGGGTGTTCGGCGAATCCGACCTGCTGCCGGGACTGGTGCTCGACCGCTACGGCGATGTCGTGGTCGGCCAGATCGCCACCGCCGGCATGGAGGCGCTCAAGGGCGAAGTGGAGGCGGCGGTGCGCGCGGTGGTGAGTCCGGCCGGACTCTTCTGGAAGAACGACACCGCGGCGCGCGATCTCGAGCAGCTGCCGCAGCAGGCGCAGCTCGCCTTCGGCGCCGTGCCGGAAGAGCTCACGGTGGTGGAAGCGGACCTGCGCTTCGCGGCGCCGCTCGCGCACGGCCAGAAGACCGGCTGGTTCTACGATCAGACGGCGAACCGCGCGCGTCTCGCGCGCTACCTGGCGCCGCGCGCACGCGTGCTGGACGTGTGCTCGTACGTCGGCGCCTGGGCCGTCACGGCGCTGCGCGCCGGCGCCGGCAGCGCGCGCTGTGTCGATGCCTCGCAGAGCGCGCTCGATTACGCCGCGGCCAACGCCGCGCGCAACGGCTTGAGCGTCGAGACGCACAAGGGTGATGCGTTCGATGCGCTCAAGGCGCTCGGCGAGCAGGGTGCGCAGTTCGATGTCGTCATCCTCGACCCGCCCGCCTTCATCAAGCGCAAGAAAGACATTCCGCAGGGACAGGCCGCCTACCGCAAGCTCAACCAGCTGGCGCTCGCGCTGCTCGCCGAGGACGGGATGCTCGTCTCCTGCTCGTGCTCCTATCATCTCGCCGCCGAGGATCTCCTCGGCGCCATCCAGGGCGCCGCGCGCCACGCCGGGCGCTTCGTGCAGATCCTGGAGTCCGGCGGCCAGTCGCCGGACCACCCGGTGCATCCCGCGATTCCGGAAACGCGCTACCTGAAGGCGTTCTTCTGCCGCGTAACACGCGCGGTCGGCTAAACTTCCGTTCCGATGATCCGTTACCCGGCCTTCGATCCGATCGCCTTCTCCGTCCCCGCGGTGAAGCTCTTTGGCCTCACCATCGGCCCGCTGGCGGTTCACTGGTACGGCATCATGTACCTGCTCGGCTTCGCCGGCGCCTGGTTCCTGGCGCGGCGGCGCGCCGCGGCGCCGGGCTCCACCTGGAAGCCGGCCGACGTCGACGATCTGATCTTCTTCGGCATGCTCGGCGTGATTCTCGGCGGCCGCCTCGGCTACGTACTCTTCTATGGGCTCAAGTTCTGGGCGCTCGACGTCTGGTATCCGCTGAAGATCTGGGAGGGCGGCATGTCCTTCCACGGGGGACTGCTCGGCGTGGCGGTGGCGCTCGCGACCTTCGCCTGGCGCCGCGGCCGCAGCATCGCCGACGTCTACGACTTCACCGCGCCGCTGCCGGCGCTCGGCCTGTTCTTCGGGCGCATCGGCAACTTCATCAACGGCGAGCTGTGGGGCAAGGCGACCACGGTGCCGTGGGGCTTCGAGGTCAACGGCCAGGTGCGCCACCCCTCGCAGCTCTACGAGGCTGCCCTCGAAGGCCTGCTGCTGTTCGCGGTGCTCTGGTGGTTCACCTCGCGGCCGCGGCCGCGTTTAGCGCCCTCGGGCCTGTTCCTCATCATCTACGGCGTGGTGCGCTCGCTCATCGAGTTCGTGCGCGTGCCGGATGAGCACATCGGCTACCTGGCCGGCGGCTGGGTCACCGAAGGGCAGCTGCTGTCGCTGCCCATGATCCTCGCCGGAGTGGCCATGATGGTCTGGGCCTACCGCACGCGCACGCCGTCGGGGAACTTCGCCGTCGCGACATGAGGCAGTATCTCGAGCTGCTGCGCCGGATCCGCACCGAGGGCGTGCACAAGGACGACCGCACGCACACCGGCACGCTGTCGCTGTTCGGGCACCAGCTGCGCTTCGACCTCGCCGCGGGCTTTCCGCTGGTCACCACCAAGAAGATCCACCTGCCGGCGGTGATCTACGAGCTGCTGTGGTTCCTGCGCGGCGACACCAACGTCGCCTGGCTGCACCAGCACGGCGTCACCATCTGGGACGAGTGGGCGGACGAGCGCGGCGAGCTCGGACCCGTGTACGGGCGGCAGTGGCGCGCCTGGAGCAGCGCCGACGGGCGCACGATCGA
>JASHVF010000282.1 GCA_030039615.1 Gammaproteobacteria bacterium
CTTCGAAGACGGCATGGCGGTCTTCGAGCTCAACCAGGGCACCCACCACGACCACATAGTGTGTCTCGACTGCGGCCGGGTCGAAGAGTTCATGGACTCGGGGATCGAGGCGCGCCAGACCGCGGTCGCGCACAAGCTCGGCTTCACGATCCGCGATCACTCACTGATTCTCTACGGGCACTGCGAGCGCCCGAACTGCCCGCACCGCAAGCACAAGACCAGCTGAGCTAACGCCGCCGCGCCGCCGGCGGCCGCGGCGCCCTCACGGTATCTCCCGAGCCGTCCCTGGAGGCCGTGGCGGTCGCGCCACGCTCGGCAGCGCTCAGCATGTCGCGCGCGTGCTCGCGCGCCTTGTCCGTCACCTCGACGCCGCCCAGCATCCGTGCCAGCTCCTCGACGCGCTCGGGCGTGGTGAGCTCGGCGAGCGTGGTGCGCGTGGTGCGTCCGTCGGTGAGCTTCGTGACCCGCAGCTGGTGGTGCGCCTGGCAGGCGACCTGCGGCAGGTGGGTGACGCACAGCACCTGGCCGCGCTCGCCGAGACGGCGCAGCTCCCGCCCGACGATCTCCGCGACCGCGCCGCCGATGCCGGCGTCCACCTCGTCGAACACCATGCAGCGCAGCTCCTGCGCCGCGCACGAGACCTGCACCGCGAGCGAGAGGCGCGCCAGCTCTCCGCCCGAGGCCACCTTGGCGAGTGCGCGCGGCGGCGAGCCGGGGTTGGCGCTCACCCGGAACTCGATCCGGTCGATGCCGTTCTGGGTCGGCTCGGCGTTGCCGTCCTGGGTGACGTCGGCCTCGAACCGCCCGCCCGACATGCCGAGCGTCTGCATGCGGGCCGTGATGTCCTTGGCGAGCGCACGCGCCGCCTTCTCCCGCTTGCCGGAGAGATCCAGCGCCTGTGTCCGGTAGCCCTCGAGTGCCGCGGCGAGCTCCTTGCGCAGCTGCGCCAGGTCGAGCTCCGCGTGCTCGAGCTCTTCGAACTCGCGCCGCAGCTGCCCGGTGCGCTCCGGCAGCTGCGCGGCCGGCACCCGATGCTTGCGCGACAGCTCCTCCACCGCCGCCAGGCGCCGCTCCACCTCGTCCTGGCGTGCCGCGTCCACGTCCAGTGCCTCGCCGTAGCGCTCGAGCTCGCGGGCGGCCTCGCGAATCGCCACCGCGGCCTCCTCGAGCAGCGGCAGCGTCGTGCCGAGCTTGGCGTCGAGCGCCAGGAGCGGCCGCAGTGCCGTGAGCGCACGCGCCACCCCGGCGTGGGCGCTGGCGGCGTCGTTGTCGTAGAGCTCGCCGAGCGCCACCTGTGCGCCGGTGGCGAGTCGGCCGCGATTGGCGAGGCGTGCGCTCTCTTCGGCGAGGCTCGTGAGCTCGCCGTCCTTGAGGTGCAGTCCCTCGAGCTCCTGCACCTGGTAGCGCAGCAGGTCGAGGCGCGCGTCGCGGTCGCGCGCCTTGCTGTCGAGATCCAGCGTGCGGTTGAGAAGCCCGAGCCACACGCGGTGCGCGATTCCGACCTGGCTGGTGAGCGCGGTGAGCGCGCCGTAGCCGTCCAGCAGGTCGCGTTGCGGGCCGGCGCGCGTCAGGGACTGAAACTCGTGCTGACCGTGAATGTCGATCAGGATATTGCCGGCGTCGCGCAGCGACTGCACCGGCACCGACTGGCCGTTGAGATAGGCGCGCGAGCGCCCGTCGGCGCCGATCACCCGGCGCACCACCAGCTCAGGTCCCGCGCCCACCGACTGCTCCTCGAGCCACTGCTTGAGCTCGCGCGGCGCCTGCGCCAGGTCGAAGGTGCCGGCGACCTCGGCGCGCTCGGCCCCGTGGCGCACAGCTTCGGCGCCCGCGCGCCCGCCGGCGAGCAGCTGCAGGGCGTCGACGATGATCGACTTGCCCGCGCCGGTCTCGCCGGTGAGCACCGTGAGGCCGGCGCGCAGCTCGAGCTCGACGGCGTCGACGATGGCGAAGTCCCGGATCTGCAGGTGTGTGAGCATCGGGTAAGGCCTTCAGCGCTCGAAGCTGCCGCGGCCCCAATGGAGCTTGGAGCGCAGCAGCTTGTAGTAGTCGTGGCCCGGCGGGTGCAGCAGCGTCACCTGCTCGCGCGCGGCGCGTACCTCGAGCCGGTCTCCGGGCACCAGGGCGCCGAGCGCCATGCCGTCGCAGGAGACGTTCGCCTGGGTATCGGGACGCTCGAGCAGCACCACCTCGATTACCGAGCGCGAGGAGACGACGATCGGCCGGTCCGAGAGCGTGTGGGCGCAGATCGGTGCGATCACCAGGGCGTCGAGATGCGGCTCGATGATCGGGCCGCCGCAGGAGAGCGCATAGGCGGTCGATCCGGTGGCGCTGGCGACGATGATGCCGTCGCCGTCGTGGGTGTTGACGAAGCGCTGATCGATGCGCGTCTCGAAATCGAGCGTGCGGCCGGTGTCGTGCTTCTGCATGACCACGTCGTTCAGGGCGAGCGACCGCAGCACCGCGCCGGTGGCGGTGTGCAGCTGTGCCGCCAGCATGGGTCGCTGGTCGGCCTCGAGCTCGCCGCGCAGCGCCGCATCGACCGAGGGCAGCATGTCCTTGGGGCTGATGTCGGTGAGGAATCCGAGCCGTCCGCGGTTGACCCCGAGCAGCGGCACGCCGTGATGCGCCACGAGCCGCGCGGCATAGAGCAGCGTGCCATCGCCCCCGACGGCGATCACCAGGTCGGCGCGCTCGCCGAGCTGCGCCTCGGAGACGAAGCTGGCGCCGACGGCCTCAGCCCCCGGGATCGGTTCGGAGAGCAGCACCTGCACTGCGCGGCTCGCGAGGTGCGGCAGCAGGGCAATCACGGTCTCGGCGACGCGCGCGTCCGTGAAGCGGCCGACCAGCGCACAGCTGCGAACGGGGAAAGCCATCGGGAGCCTTAAGTTAACGCCTCGCCAGCGTCGCGAGGCCGGGCCTTTGTAGCACGCGGGCGTCGCGTGATGTAAGGTCCGGACACACCCAAGGGGACTATGTCGCACGAAGCTCGGGAAGAGGCCTTAGGCGAGCGGGCGCAGCACCTGCTGCGGATCCTCATCGAGAGCTACATCCGCGACGGCCAGCCCGTGGGATCGCGCGCGCTGTCGCGCGAATCCGGGCTGCAACTCTCCTCGGCCACCATCCGCAACGTCATGGCCGACCTCGAGGAGCTCGGCTTCGTCGCCTCCCCGCACACCTCGGCCGGACGCGTGCCCACCGACAAGGGCTACCGTTTCTTCGTCGACACGCTGCTGCAGCTGCAGCCGCCCGATGAAGCGGCGACCGCCGAGATGCGCCGCCAGGTCGAGGCGAACCGCGACAGCTCGACCGAGCTGATCGCCGCGGTCTCGCAGCTGCTCTCGAGCGCCACGCGCCTCGCCGGTGTCGTGACCGTGCCGCGGGGGCGCGCCGCCTCGATCACCCAGATCGAGTTCGTGGGCCTCTCCGAGAACCGGGCGCTGGTGGTGCTGGTGTACAACGACCGCGAAGTGCAGAACCGCATCATCCAGCTCGAGCGGCGCTACTCGCCGGACGAGCTCAAGCGCGCCTCGAGTTACCTCAACGAGCAGTTCCGCGGACGGACGCTGCGCGAAGTGCGCCAGGAGATTCTGCGGCAGCTCTCCGAGGCGCACGCCCACATGAACCAGATCATGCTGGACGCGATCTCGGTCGCGCAGCAGGTATTCGAGGGCGGCGAGGGGCGCCTCGAGTACGTCATCAAGGGCGAGACCAACCTCATGGGGGTGGCCGAGCTCACCAGCGTCGAGAAGCTGCGGCGCCTCTTCGAGGCCTTCAACGAGAAGCGCGACTTCCTGCACCTGCTCGACCACAGCCTCAAGGCCGAGGGAGTGCAGATCTTCATCGGCCACGAATCCGGCTATCAGATCCTCGATGACGTCAGCGTGGTCACCGCCCCCTATGCGGACGCGGACGGGGTGGTCGGGGTGCTGGGCGTGATCGGGCCGACCCGCATGGCCTACGAACGGGTCATCCCGATCGTCGATATGACGGCTAAACTCCTCGGCGCTGCCTTGAATTCGCGCCGCTGAGCCCCACGCTGCCGGCGTGCGCCACGCCGCAGGAGAGCTGAAGATGACCGCGAACGAGTCCCGACGGGACGCCCCAGGCGACCCGGCCGCCGAGCCTACCGCCGTGCTGCCGGAGACGGCCGCCCAGCTGGTCGAGCTCGAGCGGCTGCAACAGGCCCTGGCCGAGTCCGAGGAGCGCGCCCGCAGCCATTGGAACCAGTATCTGCGGGCGGTCGCGGACCTCGACAACGTGCGCAAGCGGGCCGCGCGGGACGTCGAGGCAGCCAACCGCTACGGCCTCGAGAAATTCGCCCAGGAGCTGCTGCCCGTACAGGACAGCCTGGAGCTCGCGGTGCAGAACGCCGGGCGGGCGGATGCCAGGAGCCTCACCGAAGGCCAGGAGGCGACGCTCAAGCTCCTCAGGAAGGCGCTCGAGAGGCTCGGCGTCACCGTCATCGACCCCCTCGGCGAGCCCTTCGACCCGGCACGTCACGAGGCCATGATGATGCAGGCCTCGGCGACCGCAGAGCCCAACTCGGTGCTGCAGGTCGTGCAACCCGGCTACGAGCTCAATGGGCGGCTGCTGCGCCCGGCCCGGGTAATCGTCGCCCGGGCGCCTTGAAAGCCCTATCCGCCACCCCTAAGAAGTGGCCTAGACCATTTGGAGTGACCCCATGGCAAAGGTAATCGGCATCGATCTCGGCACCACCAACTCGTGCGTGGCCATCATGGAGGGCGGCAAGCCCCGGGTGATCGAGAACAGCGAGGGCGACCGCACCACGCCCTCGATCGTGGCCTTCACCAAGGACAACGAGGTGCTGGTCGGCCAGCCGGCCAAGCGCCAGGCGGTGACCAACCCGCAGAACACGCTGTTCGCGATCAAGCGCCTCATCGGACGCAAGTTCGA
>JASHVF010000031.1 GCA_030039615.1 Gammaproteobacteria bacterium
TCGGGCTCGCCTGCAGTGGCTCGAGCACGCCGCCGATGCCGACGCCGCCCGAGAGATGCACGTTGCGCCCGATCTGGGCGCACGAGCCGACCGTGGCCCAGGTGTCCACCATGGTGCCGGCGCCGACGTAGGCGCCGATGTTGACGTAGCTCGGCATGAGCACCACATCGGGCGCGATGTAGGCGCCGCGCCGCACCACGGCGTGCGGCACGATGCGCGCGCCGCCGGCGCGCAGCTGTGCATCGCTCGCCTGCGCGTACTTGAGCGGCACCTTGTCGTAGAAGCGGGTGAAGCCGGCATCCATCACGCGGTTGTCATGGGCGCGGAAGTACAGCAGCACCGCCTTCTTCAGCCACTCGTTGACCGCCCAGCCCGTGGGCCGCGGCTCGGCGACCCGCAGCTGGCCGCTGTCGAGCAGGCCGAGGCATTGCTCGAGCGCCTCGCCCAGCTCGCGCGTCAGGGTTCCGGGCGTGAGGGTGGTGCGGCGCTCGAAGGCCGCCTCGACGGTCTCGCGCAACCGCACGATGTCGCTCACGGCGTGGCACCGCGCGCCGTGCCGGCGCGCAGCGCCTGCTGCTCGCGATCGAGCGCGGCGATCATGCGCTCCCTGAGGCGCTCGGCGGCCGCGGCGCCGAGCGGCTGGTTGTCGTAGTCCGTGACGTAGAAGACGTCCTCGGCGCGCTCGCCGACGGTCATGATCTTGGCGGCGTGCAGCTCCACGTGCTCGTGCATCAGCACCTTGCCGACGTCGCACAGCAGGCCCGGGCGGTCGCCGGCGGTGAGCTCGAGCACCGAGCGGCGGTTGCGCTCGTCGATGCTGAGCGCGATCTGGGTCGGCGTGTTGAACATGCGCGCCTGACGCGGCGCGCGCCGCGACACCGACAGCGGCGCGTTCTCCGGTCCCTGCACCGAGCGCCACAGCGCCCGCTCGATCTCCGCGCGGCGGTCGTTGTCGGCGACGCCGGCACCGTCGTCCTCGAGCACGTGATAGAGGTCGAGGCTGAAGCCATCCCCGGTCGGGGTGATGCGCGCGTCGACGATATTGAGGCCGAGCTGGTCGAGCACCGCGGTGGTGCGCGCGAAGCCATGGCGGCGCGGGCGCGTGAAGATCAGCACCGCAGTCGTGCCGCGCAGGCTACGCGCATCGAGCGCCACCAGCGGCTCATCCGATGCCGCGTCGCGCTCGGCCAGCAGCCGCGTGTGCCAGGCGACCTCTTCGGGCGAGTGCTGCAGGAAATAGCCCGCCGAGAAGCGCGTCCAGGTGGAGAGGATGTCGCGCTCGCCCACGCCGCGCTCGACAGCCAAGCGCCGCGCCGCATCCTGCGTCTCGCGCACCAGGTGCTCCGGATCGATCGGGCTCTCGAGCCCGCGGCGCAGCGCACGCTTCACGCGCTGGTAGAAGTCCTTGAAGAGCGAGGCCTTCCAGGAATTCCACAGCTTGGGGTTGGTGCCGCGCACGTCCGCACAGGTGAGCACGTAGAGGTAGTCGAGATGCGTCTCGTCGCCCACCTTGCGGGCGAAGGCGTTGATGACCTGCGGATCGCCGATGTCCTGCTTCTGCGAAGTGATCGAGAGCTCGAGATGATTGCGCACCAGCCAGGCGACCAGGCGCGCGTCGTAGGGCGAGAGGCCCTGCTCGAGGCAGAAGGCCTCGGCGTCCACCGCGCCGAGCTCGGAGTGATCCCCGCCGCGTCCCTTGGCGATGTCGTGGAACAGCGCCGCGAGGTACACGACCTCCTGGCGCGGCAGCTGCTGCATGACCCGCGAAGCCTCGGGGAGCTCGTGATCGTAACGTGCGATGGCGAAGCGCCGCAGGTTGCTCACCACGAACAGCGTGTGCGCGTCCACCGTGTAGGCGTGGAACAGGTCGTACTGCATGCGCCCGACGACGCGCCCGAACGCCGGGATATAGCGGCCGAGCACCCCGTAGGTGTTCATGCGCCGCAGCTCGTGGGTGACGCCGACCGGCGAGCGCAGGATCTCGAGGAACAGGCGGTGATGGCGCGGGTTCTGGCGGAACTCCTCGTCGATGAGCCAGAGGTTGCGCGCCACGGCGCGCATGGTGGAGGCGCGCACACCGCGGATTTCCGGATTCTGCTGCAGCAGCGCGAACAGCTCGAGCAGCGCCGACGGGGTGCGCGCGAATACCTCCTCGCTCACCGCCTCGAGCGAGCCGTTACGCACCTGGAAGCGCGCATTGAGCGGGCGCGGCGGCTCGCTCTCGGTGAGGATCGCCTCGCGGAACAGCTGCAGCAGCAGCTCGTTCAGCAGGCTCACGTCCATCACCGTGCGGTAATAGCGCTGCATGAACTGCTCGACCGCGAGCGTGTAGGAGGCGTCCTCGTAGCCGAACGCCTGGGCGAGGCGGATCTGGTGATCGAACAGCAGCCGGTCCTCGCGCCGCCCGGTGAGGGCGTGCAGCCCGAAGCGCACCCGCCACAGGAACGCCTGCGCCTGGCGCAGCCGCCGCAGCTCCGGCGTCGTGAGGAAGCCGTGGGTGACGAGCCCGTCGAGCGAGTCGGCGTCGAACTGGCGCTTGGCGACCCAGGCGATGGTCTGGATGTCGCGCAGGCCCCCCGGACCGGTCTTGACGTTGGGCTCGAGGTTGTAGGCAGTGTCGTTGGCCTTCAGGTGCCGCTCGGTCTGCTCGCGCACCTTGGCTTCGAAGAACTGCTTCACCGGCCAGATGCGCTCGGGCGCGAGCGCGCTGCGCATCGCGGCGAGCAGTGCGGCGCTGCCGGCGATCAGGCGCGCTTCGAGGAGCGTCGTCATGACGCCGACGTCACCGACGCATTCCTCGGCGCACTGCGTCACGGTGCGTACGCTGTGGCCGATCTCGAGGCCCAGGTCCCAGAGGAACGCCACCAGCCGTTCGACCGCCGCGCCGCCAGCCGCATCCGGCGGCTGTGGCGCGAGCAGCAGCACGTCGACGTCCGAGCAGGGGTGCAGCTCGCCGCGGCCGTAGCCCCCGACCGCAACCAGCGCCCACGCCGCGCAGCTGCTCTCGCAGTGCAGGCGCCACGCCTCGCGCAATACCGCGTCGATGAGTGCGGCGCGCGCGTGCACCAGCTCCTCGACCGGCTCCTCGGCGAAGAAACGCGCCTTGAGCTCCTCGTGCGCCGCGCGCAGCAGGCTACGCCAGGCGGCGGCATCGCCGCCCGCGGCCGCGAGCCGCTCGGGCAGCCCCGCGAGCAGCGCCCAGGGCGCCGCGCGGGGTGCGGCGGGGAGCGCTTCCTCGAGCAGCTGTGTTTCGGAGGCTCCCATCGGCTCCTTATATCAGGTGCTCAATGCGGTGCGCCGTCGGCGGGCAGCGTCAGCACGTCGACGCCCGTCGGCGTGACGAGCACCGTGTGCTCCCACTGGGCCGAGAGCGAATGGTCCTTGGTGATCACCGTCCAGCCGTCGCCGAGCAGGCGTACGTGGCGCTTGCCGGCGTTCACCATCGGCTCGATCGTGAACGTCATGCCGGGCTTGAGCTCGAGCCCGGTACCGGGCTCGCCGTAATGCAGCACCTGCGGGTCCTCGTGGTACACGCGCCCGATGCCGTGCCCGCAGTACTCGCGCACCACCGAGTAGTCGTTCTGCTCGACGAACGTCTGGATGGCGTGCCCGATATCGCCCAGGTGTGCGCCGGGGCGCACGGTGCGGATGCCGCGCCACATGGCCGCAAAGCAGGTGTCGGTGAGGCGCTGCGCATGCGCGGGCGCCTTGCCCACCGCGTACATGCGGCTGGTATCGCCATGGAAGCCGTCGCGGATCACCGTCACGTCGATGTTGACGATGTCGCCGGCCTTGAGGCGCTTGTCGTTCGGAATGCCGTGGCAGACGACGTGATTCACCGAGGTGCAGATCGTCTTGGGGAAGCCCCGGTAATTGAGGTTCGCCGGAACCGAGCGCTGCACGTTGACGATGTAGTCGTGGCAGATGCGGTCGAGCTCCTCGGTGGTCACTCCGGGAACCACGTGCTGCCCGATCATGTCGAGCACCTCGGCGGCGAGCCGCCCGGCTACCCGCATTTTCTCCTGCTCGTCCGGGGTCTTGATGGTCACATGCATAGCGTAGGAAATGGGGCCGCCAACGCCCTCCGCCAAGGGGCGGCGAGTGTCACGTAAGACGTTGTTCCGCCGGGGTCTTCATGGTATAAAGCGCGGCCTTTTTTGGCAACGCAACCCACACGCGCATCGTATACCCGCTGACTGGGTGTTCCCGGCTCAAGCCGCAAGGCTTCGCCGGGGATGGTCACGGGGATGCGCGGAGGCTCAACCCGAACAGGAGTTTTCATGCCCGGCGTGTCCATGCGACAGATGCTGGAAGCGGGTGTCCATTTCGGACACCAGACCCGCTTCTGGAACCCGAAGATGGCCCCCTTCATCTTCGGCGAGCGAAACAAGATCCACATCATCAATCTCGAGAAGACGCAGCCCATGTATGCGGAGGCTGCGAACTTCATCAAGGGCGTCATTGCCGACGGCGGCACGGTGCTGTTCGTCGGCACCAAGCGCTCGGCGCGCGACTCCATCCAGAAGGAGGCCGAGCGTGCGCTGCAGCCCTACGTGAACCAGCGCTGGCTCGGCGGCATGCTCACGAACTTCAAGACCATCCGCCAGTCGATCAAGCGGCTCGGGGAGATCACCGAGCTGGCCGCCTCGGGCGCCCTCGACAAGCGCGGCAAGAAGGAGGCGACGCAGCTGCGGCGCGAGATGGACAAGCTCGAGAAGAGCCTGGGCGGCATCAAGAACATGGAGTCGCTCCCGGACGCGCTGTTCGTCGTCGACGTAGGTCACGAGAACATCGCCATCCACGAGGCGAAGAAGCTCGGTATCCCGGTGGTGGCGATCGTCGACACCAACTGTTCCCCGGACGGCATCGACTACGTCATCCCGGGCAACGATGACGCCATGCGCGCGATCCAGCTCTACACCGCCGGGATCGCGGACGCGGTGCTCGAGGGCAAGGAATCGGTGCCGCAGGTCGCGGTCGGCGAGGATGAGTTCGTCGAGCTGGACGAGGCCGGCAACCCGCGCAAGAAGGCCCCGCGCGGCGGCCGGCGGCCGCAGCCCGCGGTGCGCAAGAAGGCCCCCGCGCGGCGCCGTCCGGC
>JASHVF010000283.1 GCA_030039615.1 Gammaproteobacteria bacterium
CGCGCCGCCGCGGGGCGCCCGCCCCGGGAGCGGGTTTTTCACCAGCGGAGAGATGGCCGAGTGGTCGAAGGCGCACCCCTGCTAAGGGTGTAAGGGTCAAAAGCCCTTCGAGGGTTCGAATCCCTCTCTCTCCGCCACTCACCTAGACTGGAATCCCATGCCGCTCGTGCCACTGCCCTGAACGCCCGCGCGGCACCCGGCCCGTGGATCATACGTTTGCAGTTCCGGTATACCGCGCCGCTCCCGGTTTGCCGGCGCTTATCGCGTCGCTGCGCGGGCAGGACGGAGCAGGCGGCAGCGCGATCCTGCTTGCGACCTCGACTCCGACAGCGGAGCTCGCCAAGTTCGCGCTGCGCGAGAACCTGCCGCTGCACATCAACCCGCGCAGCGCGGGTATCGCCGCCGACTGGAATTTCGCACTCGCTGCAGCGCGTACGCCGCTGGTCACGCTGGCTCACCAGGACGATGTCTTTGCGTCCGGCTATGTGGCGCGCCTCGCCGCGGCACTCGGGCGGCACCCGGAGGCACTGATCGCCTTCTGTGACTACGGCGAGCACACGCGCACAGCAACGCGTCCCGCCAACCTCAACATGCGCATCAAGCGAGCGCTGTGCCGCCGCGCGTTCCGCGCGCGCGAGTGCCTGAGCGAGCCGCGGGACAAGCTGCGGCTGTTGTCGCTCGGCAATCCGATCTGCTGCCCGAGTGTCATGTTCAACCGCACGACCCCGCCGGCGTTCTGCTTCCCGGAGGGCTGGCGCACCAACCTCGACTGGATGGCGTGGGTCACCCTGGCGCGTCGTCCGGGCGGATTCGTGTATGTGCGCGAGCCGCTGGTCTCCAAGGGCATCCATGCCGGCAGCGAGACCACGGCGACCATCGCCGACCGCGCGCGCGCGCGCGAGGACCGTGCGCTGTTCGAGGTTTTCTGGCCGCGACCCGTGGCCGCTATGCTCGCGTCCGTCTACCGGCTCGGCTACCTCGCCAATCGCACCGCGCCGGGCGAGCGCTCAGACCTGCCCCTGGCTGACGCAGGCCACCCCACAGGTGATCAGGACGATGCCGGTCCACTGCAGCGGTGAGAGAGTCTCTCCGTAGATCAGCCAGGCGGTGAGGGCCATCAGTACGTAGAAGCCCGCGCCGATGGTCGCGGTTGCCACGCCGAGCTTCTCGCGCGCGACGATCACGAGCCAGAGCACGTAGCCGAACACCTGCAGGATGAGCGCCGCATAGATCCAGGGCGACAGGGCCGCCTGCCCCATGAAATGCGGCAGGGCTGCGACGCTCGTGGGAGGACGCCCGAGGTCGAGCGTGGCGCGCCGCAGCAGCAGCTGGCTCAGGACGGCGTTTACCGTGAAGGCGACGAACAGGGTTTTCATGGTCAGCGGAAGAACACGATGGCGTAGTTCGGACGGTCGGTTTCGAACAGTTTGGTGTGCTCATGGCACACGGGGCCGAGCGTCTCGCGGAGCAGCCGCACCAGGCGTTCGCGCGAGATCGGGCTGACACGCTTGTCGCCAGTCACGTAGACGTCGGACCAGTAGCCGAGCAGCGCGCGCCACGAGCCGGGCTCGACATCCTTGACGATCACGCGCAGCCCCGGCGCCCGATCGAGCAGTACACGCACGGTATGCAGAAAAGCGGCGCGCTCGCTCTCCGGGATGTGATGCAGCACATCCGCGATCAGGATGGCGTCGGGATCGGAGCGGCCGGAGACAAGATATCCGGCAAGGCTCGTGCCGGGAAGGCGTGTCACCCGCGAGGCGTAGCGCGGCTCGATCCACTGGCCGACGACCTCGCCCGGATCGAGGGTCGTGACCCGCAGATCGCCGCGGACCGCCAGCAGGTGATTGAGCGGCTCGCCATCGCCGCCGCCGACGTCGAGCACGTGCGCACCGCTCGGGATCACGGCGGCGAGTGCAGCCGCCTCCTTGCGCAGGTCGACGAAGATGGCGCGGTAGCAGCGGCCGAGGCGCCGCGCCCAGCGCGCTCCGACCAGACGACGGACCGCCGGTCCTAGGGCCATGTGCAGCTCCGGCGCCGGCGGGGCGCACTCACAGCTCGATCCGGACGATGTAGCCGAAGCTCAGCAGCGGAAACAGCCACTCGACGAGGTTGATGACCCGCTCGGCGGCGCGCACCGCGAGCCGCGCCGGTCCGCGCTGACGTTGGTACATCTCGGTGAAACGCGCGTAGTAGGGTGTTATTTCCCAGCGTGTAAAGCCGGCGCGCGTGCACAGAGTGGCGAGCGTCTTGTAGGAGAAGATGCACAGATGATCGCGGTGCGTCGACTCGCGGCGCAGCATGCCGATCAGTACGTTGTGCAGGGCCGTGGAGTTGGGAGTGCTGAGAACAAGAGTGCTTCCTGCCAGGCGCTCGCTGCGGCGAAAGCCCCGGAGAAACTGTAGCGGACTTTCGAGATGCTCGATCAGCTCGCCTGCGACGATCACTTCCGGGGTAAGCGTGAGTGTCGCCGCGATCTGCTCGGGATCGACGACGTCGCCACGCCGGATGAGGGCGTTGGGCGCGGTGCGCAGACCTTCGGCGGGGACCACTTTTGAATTGTCGACGCCCTCGACTTCGAGGGCGCCGCGGCTGATTTCCTCGTGCAGCCAGGTCCCGTGACCGCGCTTGGCCTGCCAGGCAGTCTCATCCATCGCACCGAGATCGAGGACGCGGCGCCCGGCACAAAGGTGCGCGATGAATGGGATGCGATCCACCGGGCGCGACACCGCGACGCGCTCGAGGGGCGTGTACTGCAAGCGCGGGACGCCCGGTGCAGGAGTGCTCATGAGCGCTCAGTGCGAGGCATTCGCGGGAATCACTCTCGCGAAATAGTGGCCGGCGCTGCGACCACAGGCAAGCCGCGGCGGCGTCTGCTCCCAGCCGGCTTCATCTCCCAGGCTGATCGCCGGGTCGCCGCGCGGGACGTCGCGAAAGGCTACCTGCCCGTGGCTGATCCACACGATCAGATCCGTGTTCACGTAGCGCCGCAGCCATTGATCGTGGTGATGCTCGGTGCGCAGCCCGCGCGGCTGGAACAGCTCCGGACATGCATCCTCGAGATGCGCGAAGGCCTCGTCAACCGTTTGCTGGCGCGCGTACTCTGCCGAGTGGTCGGCGGGGGCGGCGACGAGCTGACAGCTCACCCAGTAGGTGGTGTCGAGCGGCTGCTGAGGCGCGGGAACGGAGGGCCCGCGAACCGTGATGTCGAGGGCTGGAGCGAGATCATGAACGGCGATGGTCGCGCAATCGCGCGGGTCCACGCGCAGGTCGAAGCGCTGCATGACCTCGTCGACCGCCGAGCGGCGTGGCAGCCGTTGCTCGCCGTCCTCGTACAGTCGCAGGCCCCGCACCAACATGCGCAGGTGCGGCGCGTGGCGCCGCAGCAGTGCCCGGATGCGCTCGCCGGCCGGGCCGTCGGCTCCGAGCGGGAATGCTCCGGACAGATTGACGAATCCCGAGCCGGATGCGAGGAATGGAGCCAGGAAGGAGTCGGACTGCATGCCGACGCTCAGGTAGAGGTTGGGCTGGCGCGTCAGCGGCTCGGGCACCGTCACCTGGAACCAGGGGCCGCCCCAGGGGACGTGCTGCCACGCAAACCCTGTACCCATGTACACCTGCACCGCCTGCAGCGAGATGATCGCCATCAGAGCATAGTTGCGCAGTCTCGGGCGCCGGGCGAACAGCCGCACGATCAGCAGCACAAGCACCACCGATGCGACACTCGACGCCGGAAGAAAGTAGCGGCTGTTGCCCGATGACCGCAACCACAGTACCCAGTCGAGCGCGAGAGCCACGCCGAGCGCGGTCAGGATGCGCAGGTCGGGCTCCGCCTGCGCAGCGCCGTACGCTGCGGCCGACGGCCGCAGGCGCCGGCGCAGCCAGCCACCGGCAAGCACGATAAGCAGCACCATCAATACCGCATAGCGCAGCTCCGGAGCGCAGTCCTCCACGTGCACCAGCGGCACCGGATCCAGCATGGCGAAAGGGCGCCACAGGGCCTCGGGCAGATCCGCAGGAATGAAGCGGTAGAGCAGCAGCGGCGCGGTCGTCATCTCCGGCGAGCGGAACACCCCGTTGAGCAACGGGAACAGCGGATTGCCGAAGGTTCGCGCGAGCTGATAGGACCACGGCAGCGTTGCCGCGGCGAAACCGGCGCCGAGGCCGCAGCCGTACTGCAGACAGGCACGCAGCCGCAGGGGCAGCCGCCTCGGCAGCATGCCGAGGAGCGCGCAGGCCGCGATCGCATGTACCGCGTTGGTGAGCTTGAGCGCCGTGCCGGCTCCGATCAGCAGCCCGGCGCAAATGATCGCGGCGCTCGAGGCCGGGCGCTGCAGCGCCCGCACGAGCAGCAGCCAGCCACCTAACACGGGTAACGCGGTCGTGACGTCTGTGAAGCTCGAGCCGAGCTGCTGCAGCAGCACGGGATTGAAGAAGGTGAGTGCGACGGCGCAGACACCGACTGCCATGCGAACGCGCGGCGTCGCCGACGGGCAGGCGAGCACGGCCAGCTCGTAGGTGAGCCATAGAATGGCGCCGTCCAGCACCGCCAGCACAGAGCTCGCCGCGAGGGCGGAAGGTCCCGAGATCGCCAGCAGGTAGAACGGCACGTATGCGTAGGGGTTGAGATACGACCACGACCCGGCGGCAAAGTAATCCTCACCGAAGCGATCGTGCAGCGCGCTCCAGCCCGCGTACAGGTGGTAGTTGAGGGTATCCCACATCAGATCCCTGCCGAGCAGGTAGCTGCTCAGCAGCGCGAGGCCGGTGCACGCCGCATACACCGGCAGTCTGTAGAGTGTGGCTGGTCCCGCCCACGCCAGCAGACGACTCGAGCGGCGCGTGGCAGACTCGACGGCCTCGCCGGGAGCGCTCATGAATCGTCGGAGCGCCCCGCGCTCAAGTCGATGAACCCGAGCAGGAACGAAGCGAACACGATCTCGCTGCCTGTGATCATGAGCGTCACCGAGGGGATTGCCACGCGCATCATGGTCACCGGATCGAGCGCCGCCAGGCGTGCATGCGCCCAGCTCACCACCGAAAAGACCGCGAGGCCCAGTCCGCCGAGCGCGAGCGAGAGGCCGAGCGCGATGCCACGCTCGAGCGTGAAGTGCCGCAGAAAGCGCGCCAGCGCCGCCGTCATCGGCAGCACGTCCTTCATCACGCCGATGGTGCGCCCCACCAGTGCGAACAGCATGAGCTGCATGCCGAGCACGGTGGCGCCCGCTGCGTACAACATGGTGTGAATGTCGAAGCCGACCCCGTCGATGACCACGGGACCGCGGAGGATGATCAGTTCGGCCGCCGTGCCGACGCAGACGAGAAGCACGCCCGGGTACAGCATCAGCCAGCGCGGGCTCATCATGAGCAGGAAGCGCAGGTGCCGCCAGCCGTCGCGCCAGGTGCGCAGGTGCGGTGCGCGCGAGCGACCGTCGGGCGATAGCACCGTCGGCACTTCGGCGATGCGCCAGCCCGCGAGTGTCGCCTTCACGATCATCTCGCTGGCGAACTCCATTCCACGCGAACGCAGCCTGAGCTCAAGCGCAGCACTGCGTTCGATGCCGCGCAGCCCGCAGTGAAAGTCGCCGATCGGGGCTGCGAAGAACAGGCGGCCGACGAAACTCAGCACGGGATTGCCGAGGTAGCGATGCAGCAGCGGCATCGCGCCCGGTTTGATGCCGCCGCGGAAGCGATGGCCGATGACCATGGTGTTGCCGGCGCGCAGAGAGTCGACGAAGCCGTCGAGCCGCGAGAAGTCGTAGCTGTCGTCGGCATCGGCCATGATCACGAACCGGCCGCGGGCAGCCTCTATGCCGCCCAGCAGCGCGCTGCCGTAGCCGCGGCGCGCGATCGGCACGACACGCGCTCCAGCCGCAGTGGCGAGCTGCTGCGAGCCGTCAGCGGAGCCGTTGTCCGCGACCACCACCTCGCCGGCGATGCCGGTGCGCTCGAGGAAGCCGCGCGCCTTGCGCACGCAGGTGCCGACCGTCTCCGCCTCGTTGAGGCAGGGCATGAGAATGGTCAATTCCAGCGCCCGCTCTTGCGGGGCGCGCCCGCCGTCGGTCCGGCGCGGTGCAAGCTCAGGTGTCGGCATGCGCGAGGCCCGAAAGACGGAGTCCATGGTGGATTAGCGGAGCTGGCCGCAGGAAGCCGATAGTCGGCTTATTGTGTGGGAGCGTTGCTGCGGACAGGTGTGACCCGCTCGGCAGATTGGCCCCGGCGATGCCGGGGCAGGACCCGCCGCCGCGCCCGGCAACGATGCTGGAATCGATCGAGCGAGGGCGCGATCTCTCCGGGCGCGCTAAATTCATCAAGAACTTACACTCGTCAAGAACTTACGCTCGCTTCGCAGGACGCCGCGGGGTTATTGCGCAACGCGTATCTCCTCAGGACCCATATCGGCCTGGTACCGCTCATACATCTGCATGTACGCGTCCTCGAGATGCCTGGTGAACAGTTCCGTATCGAACAGCGGCGTGGTCAAGCGGTTGCTGTGCAACTTCTCTTTGATTTCCTTCAGTCGACCCGGACTGTTCGCCAGCTCAATCGCCATCGCCTCATACTGCCCCTGCGTCGTGGTCACCAGCTCGGGCAACCCGATGGCGTTGAGCAAACTTGCGCCAACCCTGGCCGCATACGATTCTCCAATCTGGGTCAGCACCGGCAGCCCCGCCCAGAGCGCGTCGCTGGCGGTGGCGTGTGCGTTATAGGGCAGCGTATCGATGAACAAGTCCGCCGCACGGTAGCGTGCCAGGTGCTCCGCCGGCGACGCCATGCGCCGGGCAAACTGCAGACGCGCGGCGCTCACGCCGCTCGCCTCGGCCTCCTTGCGCAGATTGCTGGCAGCGGTCTCATTGGTCCCTGCCAGCCACAGGACGCTGTTCTCTACCTGCCTGAGTATCCGCATCCAGCCACCGAACGTGCCGGGGGTTATCTTGTAGGTGTTGTTGAAGCAGCAGAATATAAAGCCCGTCGCGGGCAAGCCGAGCTCGGCGCGCGTGAATTTCTTGTCCGCTATCTGGCGCTTGCGATCATTGACCTGGTAGCTGTTGGGAAGATACACGATCTTCTCCGCGTAGTATTGACGGCTTTCCTGCGGGATGAGCATCAGGTCGGCCACGATGTAGTCGATGAATTGCGCCCCAATCGTGCCGGGATAACCGAGATAGTTGACCTGAATGGGCGCGGCGCGGTGCGAGAAGATGCCGGTTCTCCCGCTCTGCGTAAGCCCGGTCAGGTCCACCGCAATATCGACCTGCAGCTCTCTCGACCTGCGCGCGACTTCGATGTCCGACTTCGTGCGCACGTCCAGGAACTGTTCAAACGCAGCCGATAGACGTTTCCTCATGTCATCCCGAGTGTCGGGTCCATAAGAAAAGGCCACCAGGTCAAATCTCTCCCGATCGTGTCGTTCAAACAACTCCGCTATCAGATAGGCGACCGGATGATCGCGGAAGTCGGCGGAAAAGTAGCCGATGCGGATTTTCTTGCGTCGGGCGTGTTTGCCGATCGATGGCAGCAGATGACTGACGGGATATCTTGCGTTGACGCAAATCTCTGCGGCCCGGCGCTGCAGCGACAAACGGTCGATGAGGGCAAGGACAGGGAAGGAAGGTGCGCTTTTCTTGCCTTGCTGGATGCGGGTCGCAAGATCTGCGATGCTCGAATCGAAGTTGCTCCAGTCGCAGAGGAGCATCTTCGTGTGCAGCCACATTCCAAACAGCCAGTCGTAGCCCGGATTGAGTTGCAGCGCTCGCGCGTAGCTGTTCAGCGCCTCCTCAAAGCGTTTGAGCTCCTGCAGGGCATTCCCCTGGTTGTAGCAGGCCTCGGCAAAGTCTGCCTTGATCTGCAGCGCCTGCGCGAAGCTGTCCAGCGCCTCCTCGAAGCGCTTGAGCTCCTGCAGCGTCACGCCGCGGTTGTTGTAGGCCTCGGCAAAGTCTGGCTTGATCTGCAGCGCGCGCGTGAAGCTGTCCAGCGCCTCGTCGAAGCATTTGAGCTCCTGCAGCGTCACGCCGCGGTTGTTATAGGCTTCGGCGTACTTGGGCCTGATCTGCAGGGCATGGGTGTAGCTGTCCAGCGCCTCGTCGAAGCGCTTGAGCTCCTGCAGCATCACGCCGCGGTTGTTGTAGGCCTCGGCAAAGTCCGGCCTGATCTGCAGGGCGCGCGTGAAGCTCTCCAGCGCCTCCTTGAAGCGCTTGAGCTCCTGCAGTGTCACGCCGCGGTTGTAGCAGGCCTCGGCATGGTCGGGCCTGATCTGCAGGGCGCGCGTGTAGCTCTCCAGCGCCTCCTCGAAGCGCTCGAGCTCCTGCAGCGTGACGCCGCGGTTGTAGCAGGCCTCGGCATGGTCGGGCCTGATCTGCAGGGCGCGCGTGTAGCTCTCCAGCGCCTCTTCGAAGCGCTTGAGCTCCTGCAGCGTGACGCCCCGGTTGTAGCAGGCCTCGGCAAAGTCGGGCCTGATCTGCAGAGCCCGCGTGAAGCCGGCCAGCGCTTCCTCAAAGCGTTTGAGCTCCCGCAGGGACAGGCCGCGGTTGTTGTAGGCCTCGGCATCGTCCGGCCTGATCTGCAGCGAGCGCGTGTAGCTCTCCAGCGCCTCTTCATAGCGCTTGAGTTCCTGCAGCGTTATGCCCCGGTTGTTGTAGGCCTCGGCGTACTCGGGCCTGATCTGTAGCGCGCGCGTGAAGCTCTCCAGCGCCTCCTCGTGGCGCCTGAGCTCCTGCAGTGTGACGCCGCGGTTGTTGTAGGCCTCGGCAAAGTCCGGCTTGATCTGCAGCGCGCGCGTATAGCTGTCCAGCGCCTCTTCAAAGCGCCTGAGGTATTTCAGCAGATTGCCGTAGTTGCTGTGCGCCCCCGCATCGCCCGGCCTGGCAGCCACTGCGCGTCCCAGCAGGTCTGCCGCCTCTTCCATGCGCTGTGTCTGTGCCGCGATGATGCCCAGCAGGTTCAGCGCATCAAAGTAATCGCCTTGCGCGGCGAGTATGTTTCGACACAAGCGCTCCGCCTCGGCCCAATCGCGACGGTTATATGCCCGCACCGCCTGCTGCATGTGCTGCGAGATGGCAGCTGCTGCTTGATCGCCATGGGCGCCGGGAACGGTTTGCTGCGGTGACTGCTCCTTCATGGTGTGGCTTCCGGTTGGCTGCGTGCATCGCAGGCGGTGAACCGCTGAATCGACAGCATTCAATTTAGCCGATTCACCGACGCTACAGAAGCGGTGACGCCTGGAGCGACGACGACAATCAGCAGTCGTCTGCATCGGGCGAACGGCCGCAGCGGAGACTGCGCGCGCCCGACGCGCGGAACGGCATAACCTCCGGGATGTCGGTTCGACGCTCGACCTGATTCGAGCCCGGCCGGTCCGTGATCGATGAGGCGACCGCGCAGGGGACCTGGAGAGAACGTTGCCGCTGCTTTAGCATCTGGCGAAGAGTTTCGCGCGCAGCCAGCCATAGACGTCGGGGCACGGCGCCCCCCGCCAGTATCTCGGGCAACGGCCGCAGCGCATCCGTTCGGCGCCAGGAGATTCGCCATGCTGCACTACCTTTGGATGTTCGTCGTCGGCATCGTCGTGGGCGAGATCGCACGTTTCTTCGTACCGGGTGCGGGGCACATGGGCCTGGTAGTGACCGGCGTGCTGGGCCTGGTCGGATCGTTCGTGGGCGGCTTCATCGCGCGTCTCTTCAGCAAGCCGGCGCCCGGCGCACCCATACACCCGGCGGGTATCCTGCTGTCGATCGTCGGCGCGGTTCTGGTCTTGTGGGTGTGGACCCACTTCGCCGTCTGAGCCCGCTGGCCGGAGTCTGCAACCCCGGCAGCTGACGGCGGCCAGCGATGTGGTAGGATGCGCGCCCCCCGGCAATCGCCGCCGCAGTTCGTGCCGCTGCCCGGGGGATTACGCAGTACGCGCCCGTAGCTCAGTTGGATAGAGTACCTGGCTACGAACCAGGGGGTCGGGAGTTCGAATCTCTCCGGGCGCGCCAACATTCAACCGTCCCATCAACAACTTGAGCCTCATCCGCGT